>JAVBMU010000094.1:0-9766 GCA_031552185.1 Cellulomonadaceae bacterium
CGGCCGCCGGCCCCGTCGCCGCGGGCCCCGTCGCCGCCGGCCCCCGTCGCGCCGGCCCGCCCGCGGGATAAGCAGTCTTGACCGAATCGAAACATCTTGCCGGCTTGGGGGATCTTGACCCGATCTATGAATGTGGGTACGTTCTCACATGTACCGCCGCAGAACTCGTCACCCGACCTGATCGGGGTGTTGGCCCGTCGGTGCGATCGCACCGACGGTTCGGGCAAACGGTGCGCGCGCTGCGTGCCACGACGAAGTGGGAGGAGCCATGACGAGCCGTGCAACTCGCTGGTCGGCGCTGGCAGTGGCGGGGGCGTTCGCCCTCGCCGCCTGTGCCCAGGGCAATGCCGGCGGGAAATCAGACGCAACGTTCGACGACGCGGCGTCGCTGAGCCCGGGCACGTTCACCACGATGGGCTTCGCGATGACCGACGAGATCGGGCAGACCCGCTGGGACCTGTCGGTAGAGGCGATCAAGCCGATGACGCCCAAGCCGATCGAGGGCGACTTCGATATGCAGGTGTTCCTTTCCGCGAACTCGTCCGGCAATTCGCCGGACGCGATCCATCTCGACCGGGACCAGGTCGGCGGGCTCGCCAACCTCGGCGCCCTGATGCCGCTGACCGACTGCATCAAGGGCGAGAAGATCGCGACCGCCGACTACCAGCCCGCCGCGTTGGCCCAGGTGACGTTCGACGACGTCGTGTACGCCGTGCCCGAGTTCAATATGGTGCAAATCGTCCAGGCAAATGGGGACCTGCTCGCCAAGGCGGGCCTGACCATTGCCGACGTGGACGGTTCGAGTTGGCCGAAGACCGCGACCGCCGCGACGAAGCTCAATGTCATGACGGGGGGCAAGTTGTCCGTCATCGGGTACGACCCGAAGATGCCCGAGTTCTTCCCGCTGTGGGTGAAGGCCGCCGGTGGCCAACTCATCTCGGATGACGGCCGGACCGCGCAGATCGACACCCCCGAGGCGCTCGAGGCGCTGGAATTCACGAGCCAGCTCTACGGGGCACAGGGCGGTTTCGCGAAGGTCAAGGCATTGCGCGACTCCGCCGACTTCTTCGGGGCGGGCAACCAGTACGCCAAGGGCCAACTCGGCGCGATGAACATGGAGCAGTGGTACATCAACGTCCTGAACGACGTGAGCCCCGACGTTCCACTGGCCACCGCGCCGTTCCGCTCGAAGCAGACCGGCGAGCCGATCGCCTGGGGGACGGGCTCGGCGTGGGCGATCCCGGCCAAGGCGAAGAATCCGGCCGCCGCGTGTCGTTTCATCAAGACGATGACCGAGACCGACTCCTGGATGGCCGCGGCGAAGGCCCGGGTCGACAAGCGTGCGGCCGAGAACAAGATGTTCACCGGCCTGCTGACGGGTAACAAGGTGGCGGACGAGAAGATCCGCGCCCAATACGTCAAGCCGACCGGCGACGAGACCTGGGACGCCGCCGTGGCGGCGATGTACGAGGCCAACGACCATCTCTTCTATCTACCGGCCAATCCGGCCGACGTCGCGTTCAAGAAGGCCTGGCAGGACGCGGCCAACCGGGTGCTTTCCGGGCAGGCGAAGCCCAAGGCATCGCTCGAGCAGGGGCAGCGGGATGCCCAGAAGGCGCTCGACGAGGCGTGGGCGAAGCAGAAGAAGCAGTGATCCCATGGCCACGGCAACGACCGTGGGCGCCCCCACCGGCACGCGGGGGCGCCCCACCCGGCGACGCCGCTCGCGCACCGCGCGGTCCGACCGGCGCGCCCTGCTCTGGTTCCTGAGTCCGTGGCTCATCGGGTTCTGCGCCTTCACCGCGTGGCCGATGATCTACAGCCTCTACCTGTCGTTCACGGATTACGACAACATCAACAGCCCGACCTACGTCGGCCTCGAGAACTACCGGGAGATGTTCTCCGATCCCAACGTCCTCCTGGCGCTGAAGAACACGGCCTTCTACACCATTATCCAGGTGCCGGTGTACACGGCCGTCGCCGTGGGGCTGGCGGTGCTGCTGAACAATGTCACCCGCGGCTCGGGGTTTTTCCGCACCGCTTTCTACTTGCCGAAGATGACCCCCCAGGTCGCGCTCGGTGTGCTGTTCCTGCTGCTCTTCAACGGGCAGGACGGTCTGATCAACAAGGCGCTGGCCGTCGTCGGCATCGACGGACCCGCCTGGACCACCGATCCGGCCTGGCAGAAGCCGGGCCTGATTCTCATCTCGCTGTGGACGGTGGGCTCGTCGGTGGTCATCATCTTCGCCGCGATCAAGGACGTGCCGCGGGAACTGTACGAATCGGCTCGGGTGGACGGCGCCGGCCCGTGGCGGCAGTTCTGCTCGATCACGCTGCCGATGATCTCGTCGCAGGTCTTCTTCGTGGTCGTCGTCAATACGATCGCGGCGTTCCAGTTGTTCGATCAGGTGATCGCGGCGTTCTACCCGACGGACGCCCCGACCTACTCGACGGATGCCGTGCTGTTCTACGCGGTCTATCTGTTCCAGAAGGCGTTCGGTGAATTCCAGATGGGCTACGCCTCGGCGCTGGCCTGGTTGTTGTTCATTGTCGTCATGATTGTCACCGCAATCCAGATGCGGGTGTCCCGCAAGCTCGTCTATTACGAGGGGGAGTGAGGGTAATGGCAACACTGACCCGGGCCCCGAAGGACACGGCGAGCAAGGGCATCCCGAACGGCACCGGAACTGTTCGCGGCCCGAAGCGGTCACCCGTCCGGCGCGTCCTGGTGTGGTTCGCGCTGATCGTGGTGACGGCGTTGTTCATCTACCCGTTCATCTGGCTCATCAGCGCGTCCTTCAAGCCGCGCACGGACGTCTTCGACAACCGGCTGATCCCCAAGACCTTCACCCTCGACAACTTCAAGACGGTCTGGGAAGAGGCGCCCGTCGCCACCTGGCTGGTGAACTCGATCGTGATCGCGGTGCTCGCCGCCGTGGCGGTGACCATCACCTCGTCGATGGTGGCGTGGGCCTTCGCCTACTTCCGGTTCCGCGGCCGCGGGTTCCTCTTCGGCCTCGTGCTCGCCACCATGATGCTGCCGGGCGCGGTGACGATGATCCCGGTGTTTCTCATTTGGACCCAGCTCGGCCTGGTCGGGATGAACGCCCCGATGAAGGGCATGATCCCGATGTGGGCGATGAACCTGTTCGGTTCGGCCTTCTACATCTTCCTGCTGCGACAATTCTTCCTCGGTCTGCCGCGGGAGTTGTTCGAGGCGGCGAAGGTGGACGGCGCGGGCAATGCGCGGATCTTCCTCCAGATGGTCCTGCCCTTGTCCAAGCCGGCCCTGATCGTCACGCTCCTGTTCGAGCTGCAGGCCAGTTGGTCGGAATTGATGCGCGCGCTGATCTACCTGCAGGATTCCAGCACGTTCACCGTGCCCCGGGGCCTGCGGCAGATCGTCAATCAATTCGGCTACGGCGGCGAATGGCACTGGGAGATCATCGTCACCGCTTCGCTCATCACCATGTTGCCGATGGTCATCCTGTTCTTCTTCGGCCAGAAGGCGTTCGTCGAGGGTATCGCCACGACGGGCCGTAAGGGCTGACCTTGCTGTCGATGGATCTGACCGGCCCTGGCTGGGGTGTTCGCGAGGCCCTGGGTTCGACGTGGACCTGGTCCGTGGACGCCCCGGTCGGGGCCGCGCACAACAGCGTGGCCGACGCCGCCGCTCGGGCCGACGCCGGGACCTGGGCCGGTTCGGCCGTCCTGCCCGGCCGGGTGCCGTCCTCGGTCGGCGCGGACCTCGAGCGGGCGGGGCAGATCCCGTCGCCCCATCGCTCGCGTGATTCGAAGCTGAGCGAATGGGTGCCCGCCCGGGCATGGGTCTACCGGCGCGACCTGCCCGCCGTCGCCGTGGGCGCCGCCGACCTCGCGTTGTTGCGGTTCGACGGCGTCGACCCGGCGGCGACCGTCCTCCTGGACGGCCGGCGCGTCGGCCGGATCGAGGGGATGTACCGCAGCGGCGTCTTCGACGTCACGACCGCGCTGCGGACCCCGACCCCCGGTCCACACCGCCTCGCCGTGGTGCTCGACCCGGTGCCGGCGCTCGAGCCTCAGGTCGGCCGGACCGAGAACGTGCGCACGCACGGTCCCCGGCTCACGGCCGGGTGGGATTTCTGCCCGCGGCTGCCTCACCAGGGCATCTGGCGGCCCGTGCGGCTCGACGTCGGCCCGATCCACCTGCTCGAGCCCGCCGTCGGGGTTCTCGCCGAGGGCGGCGCCGAAGGCCGATGGGCGGTCGAGGCGACAGGCCGCGTCGTGGCGCGGGCGAGCGCCGGCGTCGAGGTCCGGGTGCGCCTCCTCGCACCGCCCGGTCCCGCCGCCCCGCCGGACCCGCCCGGCCCTTCGGACCAGCCGGGCACGATCGTCGGTGAGGCGAGGGTGCGCACGGCGGGCGACGGCACGTTTGCCGCCCGGATCGTCGTCGACCGCCCGCGGTTGTGGTGGCCGGCCGGACTGGGCGACCAGCCGCGGTACGACGTCGAGATCGCGGCCGGCACCGCCCGGGTCCGGCGCCGGGCGGGCTTTCGGATGGTCACCTGGGAGGCCAACCCCGGCGGGCCGGGCGGCGCGCTGCCCTACACGGCCCGAGTCAACGGGGTGCGGGTGCCGCTCGTGGGCTGGAACTGGGCGCCCGCGGACGCGCGCTTCGGCGAGATCGACGCGGCGCGGCTGCAGCACCTGCTGACGCCGGTGGCGTCGTCCGGCGCGCAATTGCTCCGCGTCTGGGGCGGCGGCCTGGTGGAAACCGACGACTTCTACGACCTCACCGACGAACTCGGGCTGCTCGTCTGGCAGGAGTTCTCGCTGTCCTCCTCCGGGCTGCAATCCGCGCCCGCCACCGACCCGGAGTATCTGGCGCTGCTGGCCGCCGACGCCGAGGTGCTGATTCCCGCGCGGCGGCACCACCCCAGCCTGGTCGCCTGGGGCGGCGGCAACGAATTGGACCTCGACGGCGTCCCGCTCGACGAATCGCGGTCGCCCGCGCTGGCCGTGCTGGGGGCGAAGGTGCGCGCCCTCGACCCGGGCCGCGGGTGGCTGCCCACGTCCCCGACCGGGCCGCACTTCCACAACCGGATGGACGTCATCGAACGCGACCCGGACGGACTGCACGACGTGCACGGCCCCTGGGAGCACCAGGGCTTGGTGGACCACTACCGGCTGGCCAACGCCGGGACATGCCTGGCGCACACGGAATTCGGTGTCGAGGGGATGGCGGGGGCCCGGCAATGGGCGGCGCTGGTCCCGGCGGCGGAGTCGTGGCCGGTGGACCGGTCGAACCCGACCATGCGGCACCTTGGCGAGTGGTGGAACAACGCGGCGTTCGTGGCCGAGTCGTTCGGCGGTTGCCTCGCCGATGTCGAGGCCTACCGGCGCGCGTCGCACCTGCTGCAGGCCACCGGCCTGCAGTACGCGGTCGAGGCGGACCGACGCCGGGCGCCCCGGTGTGCCATGGTCCTGCCCTGGCAACTCGCCGAGTCGTTCCCGAACGCGTGGTGCACCGCCGTCGTCGACTACCTGGGCGACCCGAAGCCCGCGTTCCACGCCGTGGCGAGGGCGTTCGCGCCCGAGCGGGTGACCATCCGGGTCGAGCGCGCCGCCTGGGCGGGGGCGGCCGAAGTGTGCGCGCAGGCGTGGGTGTGGTCGGACGAGCGGGCCGGGGGCCGGCCCGCCGGCGGCCGCGTCGAGTTGGCCCTGCGGGACGCGGCGGGCGACGTCGTCGTGGAGTCCGCCTGGCCGTTGCCGGCCGTCGCCGCCCCCATCCCCGTGGGGCGGTTGCGGGTGCCGGCCGGGTCGTTGCGCGCGCCGGGCCGGTCGGCGATGCCGGCCGACCGGCCGGGGGCCGGCGGCGGCGTGTTCTGGTGGGCCGCGCGGTGGTACGACGCCGACGGCCGGCTGGTTGACGAGGAGGCCCAGTTCTTGTGCTTGGGCGCCGACTGGTCCGCCCTGCTCGACCTCCCCGCGCCCGCGCTCGCGGTCAGCGCGGCCTCGGTGGCCGGCGCCGGACCCGCCGGCGCATCGGCTCGGTGGTGCGTCGAGGTGCGGAACGTCGGGCCGGTGGCCGCGGTCGGCCTCGCCATCCGGGACGCCCGGCCCGCCGACGCCGCCGGGACCGTCTGCCTCACGGGCGACCCCCGGCCGTTGTTCCCGGGCGAGGCACGCAGCTTGGCCGCGCGATGGTCGCCCGCCGCCGTCGGCCCGGAACTGCTGCTCGACGACTGGACCGGGACCGTACGGACCGCCGTCCGGGCGGATTCGGCCGGCGGGCTCGTCGTCGAACACACCCCCCGGCCCGCCGAAGCGGGCCGGGCGGACCCGGGGGAGGTGCCATGACCGCTGGCTTCCCGCCCGATTTCCTGTGGGGCGCCGCCACGTCCGCCTATCAGATCGAGGGGTACCGCGACGCCGACGGCGCGGGGGAGAGCGTGTGGGACGTCTTCTGCCGCCGGCCGGGGGCGATCGAGGGCGGCGCCGACGGCTCGCACGCCTGCGGCTCCTACGGGTCCCCGGAGCGTGACGTCGCCCTGCTCACGGAACTCGGCCTGAATGCCTACCGGTTCTCCGTCGGCTGGTCGCGGGTGCTGCCCACCGGCCGCGGGCCGGCGAACAGCGCGGCGCTGGACCACTACGAACGCTGCGTGGACGGCCTGCTCGCGGCGGGCATCGAGCCGGTGCTCACCCTCAATCACTGGGACATGCCCCAGGCGTTGATGGCCGACGGCGGCTGGGTGGGCCGGGGCAGCGTCGCGGCGTTCGGCACGTACGCGGCGGCCGTGGCCGGCCGGCTCGGGGACCGGGTGACCTGGTGGATCACCCAGAACGAGCCGTGGATCATCCAGTTGTGCGGGTATCAGCTCGGCCTGCACGCGCCGGGGGTGGCGGACCTGGCCGCGTCGGTCGTCGCCGGGCACCACGTCCTGCTCGGGCACGGCGTGGGCGCGGACGCCATCCACGCCGTGGTGCCCGGCGCCCGGATCGGGGTCGCGTTCGCGCTGTTCCCGTGCGAGCCGGCGAGCGATCGGCCCGAAGATCGCGCCGCCGCCCGGGGGTCCGACGGCTACGTCAACCGGTGGTACCTCGACCCGGTGGCGGGCCGCGGCTATCCCGCCGACATGCGCGAGCACTGGGGGCAGGCGCTCGCGGCCGCCGGCGCGCCGACCGCCCTCGAGGACGCGATCCGGCCCGACGACGAGGCGGCCATCGGCGGGCGGGCGGATTTTACCGGCGTCAACTTCTATACCCGGCGGCTGTGCCGGGCCGCCCCGGTCGGCCCCGACCGGCCGTTCCCCTGGACGGTCGTGGCGCCGCCGGCCGGCGCCGCCCGCACGGACGAGGGCTGGGAGGTCCACCCGGATTCGTTGCGCGACCTGCTGATCCGGCTCCGGGACGAGTACGCCGACCCGGTCATTCTGATCACCGAGAACGGCGGCGCGTTCGGGGACGGTCCGACCCACGACGGCCGGATCCACGACGCGCGGCGGGCGGCCTTTCTGCGCGGCCACGTAGACGCGGTGGCGCAGGCCCGGGCCGCGGGCGTCGACGTGCGCGGCTACCTGCATTGGTCCTTGCTGGACAACTTCGAGTGGGCGCTGGGCTATCGGACCCGGTTCGGCCTCGCCTACACCGACTACCCCACCGGTCGGCGCATCATCAAGGACTCCGGTCGCGCCTACGCCGACCTCGTGCGCGCGGCCCGGCGGCCGTCGTGAACCGGCCGCCGCCGGTCGCCGGGCCGCGGTGCGTGGCAACCCCGGCCGCGTTCGAGGTCACCGCCGTCGGGTATGGACTCCGGGTCTCGCGCAGCGCTCCGACGGCGCAACTGGCCGCAACCGACGGCGAAGTCTGGACCGACCTGCGGCTCCTGGCGGATGTCGATCTCGTCGGCGTCGCCGACGCCGCCTATCTCCCCGGCGTCGATGGTCTCCCCGGCGTCGACGGTCTCCCCGAATTCGATGGTCTTCCCGGCGTCGATGGTCTTCCCGGCGTCGCGAGGTGCACCCGGGTTCCCCAGGGCTGGTCCTTCGCCGTCGCCCTGACCGCCGGGGCGTGGCAGCGCAAGGTGGTCCGCCTGGTGGCGGGCCCGGACCAAGTGGCGCTACGGGTCGAGGTGGCCGGGCCGAGGGTGCCCGCGCCGGCCGGTACGCGGCCGGCCTGGCAGCCGGGTGCTGCTCTGGTTCAAGTTCAAGGCTTGGGATCCCGAGGGTCTGCCGCCGGCGGAGTGCATCCTCGCCCCGAATGGCGCGCCGGTGGCGGCGGACCCGACGAGTCCCGAGTACCGGGCCCGGCTCGATCGGATGATGGCCGCGCTGCTCGTCCCGGCCGGCGGTTCGGTCGGCGGTTTGGCCGGCGGTTCGGCCGGCGGTTCGGTCGACGGCCGGGATCGGCCGGATAGGGTGGGCCGGCGCGGCGAGTTGCCCGACCCCGGGCGCGCCCCGCAACAACGTCGATCGACCGGAGGTCGGGTGAGCCAACAGGCGGGCAGCGCGCCGGGAGCACCGGTGCGTCGAGCCACGATCAAGGATGTCGCGGACCGGGCGGGGGTTTCCCGGTCCACGGCTTCGCGCGCGCTCACCGGCGTCGGCTACGTCTCCCCGGAGCGGCGGCGGCAGGTGCAGCAGGCCGCCGACGAGTTGCGCTACGTCCCGGACGCCATGGCTCGTTCCCTCAAGCAGCAGGTGTCGCGCACCCTCGGCGTGCTGGTCTCCGACCTGCGGAACCCGTTCTACGCCGATCTCGCCGCCGGGGCCGGGCACTCCTCGCGGGCGGCGGGCTACACGATGCTGCTGGTCGACGACGGCGGCAGCGCCGCCGGCGAGGTCCGCGCCGTCGAGCAATTGGTCGAGTTCCGGGTGGCCGGGGTGGTGGTCACGCCGCTGTCCGTCGAGGTGGTCTCGTACCTGCGCCGGCAGGACGTGCCCGTCATCGAGGTGGACCGCCAGTTCGCCGACGGCGCGTGCGACGCCGTCGTGGTGGACAACCGGTCCGGGGCCTTCGACCTCACCCGCCATCTGCTCGACCTCGGACACCGGCGGATTGCGTTGCTGGTGGACGAGACCGACTGGACGACGGGCCGGGGCCGGGTCGAGGGGTACCGCGCCGCGCTGGCCGAGGCGGGCCTCGACGTCGACCCGGACCTCGTGGTGACCGCCGGCTGGTCGCCGGCCGCGGCGGGGGAGGCGGCCACGCGGCTGCTGCGCGCCCCCACGCCGCCGACGGCTCTCTTCGCGGCGAACAACGTCCTCGCGGAGGGCGCCTTTCGCGCGGTGGCCGACCTCGGCCTGAGCATTCCCGACGATGTATCCCTAGTCGCCTTCGACGACCCGCCGTGGATGTCGATGGTCCGGCCCGGCGTGACGGTGGTGGCGCAGGACGCCTTCGCGCTCGGGCAGGCCGCGGTCGAGCGGTTGCTCGCCCGGATCGCCGCGCCGGACGCGCCGCCCCGGTCCGTCGTCCTGCCGGCCCGGGTCCAGGTCCGCGGCTCGACGGCGCCGCCCAAGAGTTCGCGCGGATAGGTATGGACACCCGTGGTGGCGAAGCCGTGGCGCCGAAGCCGTGGTGGCGAAGCCGAAGCCGTGGTGGCGGTGGTGGCGCCGAAGCCGTGGCGCCGTACCTCCCGCGGCGAGTCAGTACCGTGCGCGGCGAGTCAGTACCCCGCGCGGCGAGTCAGTACCGTGCGGCTGTCCGGTGCTCGTTTTCCCGGCGTGTCGGTACTACCTCGGCGGCTACGGTACTACCTCGGCGGCTGCGGTACTGACTCGCC
>JAVBMU010000072.1:0-47201 GCA_031552185.1 Cellulomonadaceae bacterium
TGCGCGAGGTAGAGCCACGGCGCGCGAGGTAGAGCCGTAGCGCGACCGACACGCCGGTCCCGCGACGCCACGGATCTACCTCGGCCTCGCCGGCTCTCTCGGCGCGCGCGCCGGCCGGGGCCACCCGCGAACCACCCGACCCCACCTCTATCTCGTTCGGCAAACCTCTATCTCGCCGGGCATACCTCTATCTCGCGCGGCCGCCCGCCGGCCGCCGGCCGCAGGGAACTCGCGCGGCCACCCGCCGCAACGAGGATCAGTCATCCAGCCACGGGGCCGACGCGGGCGTCGAGCCAGTCGAGGATGCCGGTCAGGTAGCTGGACCGGGCAGGTTCGGGGCTGAGGGCGAGGTCGTGTGCGCCGCCCTCGATCACGAGGTGGGTCACGTCGGGTCCGAGCCGGCCGGCCCGGTCCCGGATATGCGCGACGTCGAGCACCGAGTCGGTGGTGAGCAGTTCCGCGTGCGCCGTGGTGTTCGGCCCGGACCGGGCCGAGCGCGCGACCAGCACGGGGCAACCGATGGCCAGGCCGCGGGCCAGGCGCGCATGGCCGCGCCGGACCTGCCGCAGCCAGCCTGCCCGGGCGGGCGCCTCGACGAGGGGCTTCCATTCGACGTCGAAATCCCATTCGCCCCCGGTGCTGCGGTGCAGGGCGCGGGCGTAGTGGGCGCCCAGGCGACCGACGGGCAGCCGCGGCGCGGCCCGCCCGACGACGTCGATCACCCGGGTGGAGATCACCCGGTTCACCCAGCTTGCGTTGAGGTCGACCCAGGGGCTGTTCAGGACGAGCGCCGCGAGCCGGCCGGGGCGGGCATGCGCCCACAGCGCCGCGACGAGGCCGCCGGTCGAGTGCCCCAGGAGGACCGGCGGGCCGCCGGCGGGGTGCTCGGCTCGAATGACCCGCAGGGCGGCGTCGATGTCCTCGGCGTAGGCCGCCAGCACGGTGGTGAACCCGGGGTCGTCGCCCGGCCGGTCCGGGGCGCCGCTGCCGCGGCCGATCGAGCGCCCGTGGCCGCGCAGATCCACGGCGTAGAAGGGGTACCCGCGCGCGGTGAACGCCGCCGCGAGATGCGGGTGAAAGAAGTAGTCGCTGTATCCGTGCACGTACAGAACGGCCGGCCGCACGCCAGTGGCCGGCTGGGGTGCCGAGCCGGCGAGGGTGGCCGCGTTGGCCGGGGCGGTGGCGCCGGCAGTTTTGGTGGGGGCGGCCGGGTCGGTCGCGTCGGCCGGGTCAGTTGCCTCGGCCGGGTCGGTCGCGCCGGCGGGGCGAGGCGCGGGGTGGGCGGGCCGCACCAGCGTGGCGATGGCCCCGGCGGGAAGGTCGAGGTCGCGCGCGAGCCAGCCGTCGAGGATGTCCGGGCGCCACGGGCCGCCGGTAGTCGGGCCGCCGGTAGTCGGGTCGCCGGTGCTGGGGCCGCTCACGGCATCATGGTCACTCACGGCACCATGTTCCCACTGCGTTCCATGGTGTGTTTCCACTGTTCCATGGTGTGTTTCCACGGCGTTCCCCAGTGTTCCCACTGCGTTCCCCAGTGTTCCCACTGCGTCCGGCTGCGCCGGCCACGACGACGACCGAGATCCTGCTGAAGCCGCGCCGGACGACGAAACGGACGAATCCGCGCCCGGGCTGCTGAAATTTGTGAGCTGGGCAAAAGATATAAGGCCGATGCATGAGATATGTCTGTCTTGCACCGTCATAAGCGCGCTTTGCTCGATCTTGAGAATGCCGTCCGCCGGCGGAGGGGATACCGTTTGCCAGACCAGTAACACCAAAGTATTAACAAAGCAGGGGGCAAGAGTCATGCAAGTTCGTCTTCGCCTGTCCGGACGTGGCCACGCCGCGAGGGACACCCGGCGAAGGGGACCGGCGCGCCGCGCCGCCGCGGTAGCCACTGCGGCCGCGCTATCGCTGACGGGTCTGGTGGCGCCGGCGCAGGCGACGGGCGTTCTGCAGGCACGCCCGCGGGCCGGCGCGGCGAGTGCCGCGCAGGCGGGGGCCGCGCACGCGAGCGCCGCGCAGGCCGGCTCGAGCGCGGCCCGCGCCCGGGTGCGTTCGACCAAGTCGCGGACGGCCGGCGGCGCGCAGCCCGTCGCGGTCCCAGGTCCGACGAGCACCCGCTCGGTGGTCACGGTCAAGGTGGGTGGCGATCGCACGGGCGCCGGCACGGTCGGCAATCTGCAGGGCGTCACCCTCCGGCTCTTTCACGACAACGGCGGCGCCGGCGGCGCCAGTGGCGCCCCCGGGACGGCGCTGAGCGAGACGTGGGCCACGTGCACCTCGGACGCCGACGGCGACTGCAGCTTTGTCGTCCGGAATACGGGATCAGGCGGCGAGTACAACAAGAAGCGCCTGTGGGTCAAGCAGGTCGACGCACCGTCGGGTTGGAGCATGAACTCCACTCTTGCGACCGGTACGAGCCCCGCCTCGACGGCCTATGCGTTCCGAACCCCGGAATTGGTCGCCAGCCAGACCTATCGTTCAACCGCGGATTTCATGAACAACGAAACCGGCGCGAGGACGTCCAGCGGCACGTGGCAGAACTCGAGGACGAATCCCGGGTTCCCGAACAGTTGCGGGATGGATGTCGCCCTCGCGATCGACCTGTCCCGCTCGGTCGGCTCCGCGCTGCCTGACCTCAAGAACGCCGCGAAAAGCCTTGTGGATGCCCTGACCGGCACCCCGAGTCGGGTCGCCCTCTTCACCTTTGCGACCACGGCTCCGGCGGCTCCGAACACCAACCTGGCGCGCACCTCGGTGTCCACCCCCGGCGGCGCCAATACGGTGAAGGACCGCATCGACACGTACGAGTTGGGCACTTACACCAACTGGGACCGCGGCCTGTACCAGATCGTCACCGGGTCGGCGGACAAGAAGTTCGACCTCGTCATCGTCCTCACGGACGGGAACCCGACGGTGTACGGCGCCAATTCCGGAAGCAGCACCACCCGGTTCGCGGAGATTGAGCACGGCATCTTCTCGGCCAATGCCCTCAAGGCCATGGGGACCCGCGTCGTCGCCATGGGGGTGGGCGCGGGGGTCAGCGGGCCGGCCGACAACCTGAAGGCGATCTCCGGGCCGACGAAGAACTCCGACTATTACCAGGCGAGTACGTATGCGGACGCGGCCAACGTGATGCGCGAACTCGCCCAGGCGAAGTGCAAGGGCAAGGTTTCGATCGTCAAGCAGATCGTGCCGTCGACCGCCGTCGGCGAGGACATCAGCCGCGTCACGCCCGGCGGCGGCTGGGAGTTCACCGTGACGACCTCGACGCCCGGCGTCGGGCCGGCGTCCCAGACGGGGACGACGGAGGCGGACACCGGCGCGGTCAACCTGCCCCTCACCTGGCCCGCCGGCCTGACCACCGCGCCGACCAAGATCGTCGAGGAGGCGCAGGAGGACTTCGACCTGATGACGATCGGCGGCAAACGGGCGGTCTGCACGAACATCCTCACCGGGGCCGCCTTAACGGTGACCAATGACGCGGCGAATCCGCTCGGCTTCTCGGTGCCGACCAGCAATGGCACCGCGGTCTCCTGTCAGGTCTACAACAAGGCCAAGGTCCCGAAGGCCAATATCGCGGTGACCAAGAAGTGGGTGATCGATGGTGTCACCTACGCGGAGGGCGGCCAGCCGGCCGGCATGACCGCGGCGCTCACCCTCGACGGCAGCGCGCTGGCGTGGGGTAACCGCCGCGGCGACCTTCCGGTGGATACCCCGGTGAAGATCGACGAGACGGCGTCGGTCGCCGGCCGACCGCTGTGCACGCTGCAGTCCAAGCGGATCACGGAGCACAACGGCGCCGCGGTGGACCTGGCGCTGCCCGCCACCGTCACGCTGCCCCGGGGGAGGAACGACTATGTGATCACAAACACCGTCACCTGCGGCAGCCGGCTCACGCTGGTCAAGCAGGTGGGCGGCGGCTCGGCCGCCGCGACCGACTGGACGCTGTCCGCGATCGCCCCGGGCGGCGCCCTCGCCGGCCCGTCGGGCGCGACGGGGAGC
This sequence comes from Cellulomonadaceae bacterium, assembly GCA_031552185.1. Classification (GTDB taxonomy): domain Bacteria; phylum Actinomycetota; class Actinomycetes; order Actinomycetales; family Cellulomonadaceae; genus JAVBMU01. The sequence goes on from JAVBMU010000072.1 coordinate 4,003, forward strand.
GCCGCCGCGACGGGCACCGTGACGCCCGACGTGCCGTACGTGCTGACCGAGTCCGGGAACGGCCACTACCGCCAAATGGTGGCGGAGGGTCAGACGCCGGTCGCGGGTTCGTCGGGTTCGTGGACCTGCCGCGAGGTCGACGAGTGGGGCAACGTGATCCCGGGCTTCGACGACGGCGCCGAGGGCACGGTCACCGTGCCGATCGGGCACCGGGTGCGCTGTTCGGCGATGAATGAGACGGCCCGACTCAAGCTGATCAAGCACGTCACGAACGACAGCGGCGGCACCAAGCAGCCGGCGGACTGGACCCTGACGGCGACGCCGAGCGGGACGCGGCCGGCCGACGTCGGCGCACAATCCGTGCCCGGCTCGTGGGCCGGCGAGACGATCGAAGTACGCCCCGGGACGCCGTACGCGCTCTCCGAATCCGGGCCGGGCGGGTACGAGCAGACCTCGATCCGCTGTAACACCGGCGTCGGCGGAGCGTCCGAGGACCGGACCTCGGTCACCCTCGCGCCGCTCGACAACGTCGAGTGTGTGATCGCGAACAATGACAAACCGGCCCGGCTGACCCTGATCAAAGAAGTGGATAACGGGACCACCCAGGCGAGCTACACGGCCCGGGACTGGAGCCTGCACGCGAGCGGCCCGAGCGGGATCAGCGGCCGCACCGGCGACTCCTCGATCACCTCCGCCCAGGTCATGCAGGGCACGTACACGCTGACGGAGAACGGTCCCAGTGGCTACACGTCCGCCTGGTCGTGCACGGGGGCGACGCTCGAGACCGGTACCAAGATCACCCTGGCGGGCGGCGACAACGCCACCTGCCGGCTGCGCAACACCGCCGTCGCGCCGAAGCTGACGCTGATCAAGAGGGTGGACAACACGTACGGCGGGACTCGCAGCGCCGCGGATTTCACACTGCAGGCGACCCGCGCCGGCGCCCCGATCCTCAGCGGCGTCACCGGCGACGCCGCCGTGACGAGCGTGTCCGTGCCCGTCGGCGAATACGTGTTGAGTGAAGTGAACCCCGACCCGACCGGCTACGACCTCAGCGCGGTGAGCTGCGTCGTCGACGGGAATCCAACCGGGACGAATGTGTGGTGGCCGAATGTCACCCTGGGCCTGGGCTCGGTGGCGGTGTGCACCTTCACCAACCAGGACAAGCCGGCCAAGCTCACCCTGCGCAAGAGCGTCGACGCCGGGTACACCGGGTCCCCCGCGGCGGCCGGGGACTGGACGCTGACCGCGACGCCGAACGCGATCACCGGGCAGAGCGCGGTCAGCGGCAACGGCTCGAACGGCGTCGTCGAGGTCCCGGTCAAGGCGGGGCAGTACACGCTCGGCGAGAGCGGGCCGGCCGGGTTCGACGCCGGGAGTTGGGCCTGCACCGGTGGCACCGTGGCCTCGGGCGTGGTGAGCGTGCCGGCGGGCGCGAACGTGGTGTGCACCATCACCAACACGGCCCGCGGGTCCCGGCTGACGCTGCGCAAGGTGGTCACGAACAGCAACGGCGGCGCGCGGACGGCCGCTGAGTTCACACTCAAGGCGAGCCTCGGCGGGACCGAACGGCTCAGCGGCGCCGGCGGCGCGCCCGAGGTGACGAACGTGGCGGTCCCGGTCGGCGAGTACACGCTGAGCGAGATCAACCCGGACCCGGCCGGGTACGAGCTGGATGCGCTGAGCTGCACCGACCGCGGCAGCCCGATGTCCGGGCCGAGCGCGGCCGATCCGAAGGTGACCGTCGGCCTCGACGCGGACGTGGTGTGTACCTTCACGAACATCGACAAGCCGGCGAGGCTGACGCTGAAGAAGGTCGTGCGGGTCGGCACCACCGGTGCGACGCACACGCCGGCGAACTGGACCCTGACCGCGACGCCGGATTCGATCCCGGGCCAGCCGATGGTCAGCGGTGACGGCACGGGCTCCGGTTCCGGCGCCGTCGACGCGGTGGCGGTCAAGGCCGGCAAGTACACGCTCACCGAGAGCGGTCCGAGCGGCTACACGGCGGCCACCTGGGACTGCACCGGCGCAACGGTGACCCCGGCGGGCGTCGTCACCGTGCCCAGCGGCAAGAGCGTGGTCTGCGAGATCACCAATACGGCGAACGGCCCCCGGCTGACCCTGGCCAAGACCGTGACGAACAGCCACGGCGGTACCCTGACCGAGGACGATTTCACCCTCAAGGCGAGCCGCGGCGGCAGCGACGTGCTGACCGGACGGACCGGGCTGGCAGCCGTGACCGGCCGCGCGGTGCCGATCGGCACCTACACGTTGTCGGAGACGAATCCGGATGCCGACGGCTACGAGCTGGCATCCCTGACCTGCACGAACAACGGCGCTGCCCTGACCGGCCCGAGCGCAGCGTCCCCCGAGGTGACGCTCAGCCTCGGCGACGACGTTCTCTGCACCTTCGCGAACCGGGACAAGCCCGCGACGCTCACCCTGGTCAAGGAGTTGGAGAACGGCACGACGGGCGCTGCCCACCTGATCGGGGAGTGGACCCTGACCGCGGCCGGCCCGACGCCGGTCAGCGGGCACAGCGGCGACGCTCCGGTGACCGCAGCCACCGTGGACCGGGGCAGCTACACCCTCGGCGAGACCGGTCCGGCGGGGTATGCGTCATCGTGGAGTTGTACGGGGGCCGTCGTGGTCGGCACGGCGCTGACGCTGCCCGGCGGTGCCGTGGCGACCTGCACCGCCCGCAACACCGCGATCGGGCCGCGGCTGACGCTCGTCAAGACGGTGCACAATGACAACGGCGGCGCCCTGGCGGCCGACGACTTCACGCTGACGGCGACCAAGGGCGGCGTCGGCTACCTGAGCGGGGCCACCGGATCAGTCGGCGTGACCGACGTGAGGGTCCCGATCGGGGCCTACACCCTGGCCGAGACGCCGGACGACACCGGGTATCGGCTCGACCTGGCCTGCACCAATCGCGGCACCTCGATCCCCGGCGTGGACGCAGACCACCCGACGGTTTCGCTCGCCCTGAACGACGACGTGACGTGCACCTTCGAGAACCGGGACCAGCCGGCCGAGCTGACCCTGCTCAAGCGCGTCCAGGCGGCGGGCAGCGGCACCGCCAAGGTGCCCGCCGATTGGACCGTGACCGCGACGCCGATCGGCATCACCGGCCAAGGCGTGGTGACCGGCGATGGCTCGGGGGTCGCCCCCGCCGGTGTGGCCGCCACGAGCGTCAAATCCGGCCGGTACCGGCTCAGCGAGTCGGGTCCGGCGGGCTTCACCGCCGGCGCGTGGTCCTGCACCGGGGCGGTGCTGACCGACGACGTCGTGACGGTCACCTCGAATGCCCGGGTGGAGTGCTCGATCACCAACACCGCGATCGCGCCGAAGCTCACCCTGGTCAAGGCGCTGACGAAGAGCCACGGCGGGACCGCGACGAAGACCGACTTCACGCTGAAGGCGACCCGGGCCGGCACCGACTGGCTCAGCGGGGCCACCGAATCGCCCGCCGTGACCGGCATCGCGGTGCCGGTCGGCAGCTACGCGCTCAGCGAGATCAGCCCGGAGCCGGCCGGCTACGAGCTGAGCTCGCTCACGTGTACCAATCACGGCGCGGCGATGACCGGGCCGGCCAAGGACGCGCCGACCGTGACCCTCACCGAGGGCGCCGACGTCACCTGCACGTTCGCCAACCGGGACAAGCCGGCCAAGCTCACGCTGGTCAAGTCGGTCGAGAACGGGACGACGGGGGCCACGCACGACGCCGATGAGTGGACGTTGTCCGCGGACGGCCCGACGGACATCTCCGGGCGCACCGGGGCGACGTCGGTCACCGCGGCGGAGGTGGATCGCGGCGAGTACACCCTGGACGAGTCCGGTCCGGCGGGCTATGCCTCGTTCTGGAGCTGCGCGGGCGGCAACCCGCTGGTCGGGCAGACGATCGAGCTGGCCGGCGGCGACGACGTCACGTGCACCGCCGAGAACATCGCGATCAAGCCGAAGCTGACCCTGGTCAAGACCGTGACCAACACCAACGGCGGCAGCCGGACCGCGGCGGAGTTCACGCTCACCGCCACCCGCGGGACCGACGAACTCCTGCGCGGGGCGACCACCGAGCCGGCGGTCACCGCCGTCCCGGTGCCGATCGGCAGCTACGACCTGGCCGAGATCAGCCCGGAGCCGACCGGCTACGAGCTGACTTCGCTCAGTTGTACCAACGACGGCTCGGCCATGACCGGCCCGAGCGCGGCCAACCCGAAGGTCACCCTCGGCCTGGGCGACGACGTCGTGTGCACCTTCGCGAATACGGACAAGCCCGCCGCGCTCACCCTGCGCAAGGTGGTCGACCTGGGCGAGAGCGGCGCGGGCCACACCTCCGCGGACTGGACCCTGTCCGCGACGCCGATCTCGATCTCGGGGCAACCCGTCGTGACCGGGGACGGGACGGGCACGGCGCCCGACGGCGTCTTCGGCACCACGGTGAAGTCCGGCCGCTACACCCTGGCCGAGTCCGGTCCGGCCGGCTTCGACGCCGGCGCCTGGACGTGCAGCGGCGGAGTCGTCGCGGCCGACGTGGTGACGGTTCCGGGCGGGGCGGAGGTCGTGTGCACCATCACCAACACCGCCCGCAGCCCCCGGCTCACCCTGGTCAAGACGGTGACCAACGACCACGGCGGCGGCCGGCTGAACACCGAGTTCACGCTCACCGCGACCCGCGCCGGCACCGAGGTGCTGCGCGGGGTGACGGGGACCCCCGTCGTGACCAGTGTGCCCGTCAAGGTGGGCACCTACACGCTCGCGGAGGTTAAGCCCGAGGTCGGCTACGAACTGACGTCGCTGACCTGTACGAACGACGGCAGCCCCATGACCGGCCCGAGCGCAACCACGCCCGAGGTGACCCTCGGCGTCGGGGACAACGTGGTCTGCACGTTCGCGAACCGAGACCGACCCGCGACGATCAGCCTGCGCAAGACCGTGACGCTCGGCTCCACCGGGGCGACCCACACCCCGGCGGACTGGGAGCTGACCGCGGTCCCGGACGCGATTACCGGCCAGCCCAGCGTCACCGGCGACGGCTCCGGCACGAGCCCGGACGGCGTCGTCGACGTGGTGGTGAAGTCCGGCCAGTACACGCTGATCGAGGACGGCCCCGACGGCTACCAGCCGGGCGATTGGGACTGCACCGGCGGCGAGGTCGTCGGCGACGTCGTGACGGTCGCCTCGGGCGCGAAGGTGCAGTGCACGATCACCAACACCGCGATCGCGCCGCGGCTGACCCTGGTCAAGACGGTGACGAACCCGAACGGCGGCAGCCGGGCGGCGACGGAATTCCCGCTCAGCGCCACGAGTGGCGCCACCGTGGTCTCCGGGGTGACCGGGACGGCCGCGGTGACGAACCAGGCCGTGCCGATCGGCAGCTACACCCTGGCCGAGACGAACCCGGACCCGGCCGGCTACGAGCTGACCTCGCTGAGCTGCGTCAAGGACGGCTCCGCCGTGGCCGGGACGAACGTCGCCAACCCGCAGGTTGCCCTCGCCCTGGGAGACCGGGTGACCTGCACTTTTGCGAACCGCGACCGGCCCGCCACGCTTACCCTGCGCAAGTACGTCGAAGCGGCCGGGAGCGGGACGCCGCACACCGGCGCCGACTGGACCGTGACGGCCACACCGATCGGCATCCCGGGCCAGGCCGTCGTCACCGGCGACGGTTCGGGGACTGGGCCCGGCGGCGTGGATGACGTGAGCGTCAAGTCCGGGCAATACACGTTGAGCGAATCGGCCGGCCCGGCCGGCTTCACCGCGGGCGACTGGGACTGCTCCGGCGCAAGCCTGGTGGGCGACGTCGTCACGGTGCCCGGCGGTCGGGACGTGGTGTGCACCATCACCAACACCGCGACGGCGCCGAAGTTGACCCTGGTCAAGGAGGTCACCAACACCCGGGGCGGCGAGCGCACCGCGACGGAGTTCACGCTGAAGGCGACCCGCGGGGGCACCGACATCCTGGCCGGCGTCACCGGAACCACGGCCGTCACCAAGCGGCCGGTGGCGATCGGCAGCTACGCGCTCAGCGAGATCAGCCCCGAGGCGGCCGGCTACGAGCTGAGTTCGCTCAGTTGCGAGAACAAGGGCACCGCGATGGTCGGGCCCGGCGTCGGGAACCCGACGGTGACCCTCGCCCTGGGGGACGACGTCGAGTGCACGTTCGCCAACCGGGACAAGCCTGCCAAGCTCACGCTGGTCAAGTCGGTCGAGAACGGGACGACGGGGGCCACGCACGACGCCGATGAGTGGACGTTGTCCGCGGACGGCCCGACGGACATCTCCGGGCGCACCGGGGCGACGTCGGTCACCGCGGCGGAAGTGGATCGCGGCGAGTACACCCTGGACGAGTCCGGTCCGGCGGGCTATGCCTCGTTCTGGAGCTGCGTGGGCGGCAACCCGCTGGTCGGGCAGACGATCGAGCTGGCCGGCGGCGACGACGTCACGTGCACCGCCGAGAACATCGCGATCAAGCCGAAGCTGACCCTGGTCAAAACCGTGACCAACACCAACGGCGGCAGCCTGATCGCGGCGCAATTCCCGCTCCGGGCCACCCACGGCGGCTCCGACCTGCTCAGCGGCGCCACCGGCACCCCGGGCGTGACCGAGGTCGCGGTGCCAATCGGGGCCTACGCGTTGGCCGAGACCAACCCGGATCCGACCGGCTACACGCTGGACGCGCTGACGTGCACCGACCGCGGCGCCGCCATGGCCGGTCCGAGCGTGGCCGATCCGAACGTCACGCTCGCGCTGGGCGCGGACGTCACCTGCACCTTCGCGAATACGGACAGGCCGGCCTCGCTCACCCTGCGCAAGGTGGTCGACGCCGGCGCAACGGGCACCACCCGGACGGGCGCCGACTGGACCCTGACCGCCACCCCGCAGTCCATCGCGGGGCAGGCCGTGGTCAGCGGCGACGGCTCCGGGACCAACCCGACGGGCGTCGTCGACGTCTCGGTCAAGGCGGGACATTACGCGCTGAGCGAGAGCGGCCCGGCCGGCTTCGACCCCGGGGCCTGGACCTGCACCGGCGCGGTGGTCTCGGCGCTGGGTGTGGTGAGCGTCCCGGGCGGCGGCGAGGTCGAGTGCACGATCACCAACACCGCCCGGCAGGCGTACCTCACGCTGGCCAAGACGGTGGTCAACAACAACGGCGGGTCCCTGGTCGCGGCCGACTTCATCCTGACCGCGAAGCGGGGCGGCGCCGCCGTGGTGAGCGGTGCCGCCGGCAGCGCCGCCGTCGATCGCGTGGCGGTGCCGATCGGCAGCTACACCGTGGGCGAGGTCAACCCCGACCCGGCGGGATACGGATTGACCGATCTGAGCTGCGTCGATCGCGGCGTTCCGATCGCCGGACCGGATGTGGCGGGGCCTACCGTTGAGGTCGGCCTCGGCGCGGACATCACCTGCACCCTGACGAACTCCGACCGGCCGGGCACGCTGTCCCTGCGCAAGGTCGTCGACGTCGGGACCACCGGCGCCACGCACACCCCCGCCGACTGGACCCTCACGGCCACTCCGCAGTCGATCACCGGGCAGTTGCCGGTCAGCGGCGACGGGACCGGCACCAGTCCGGCCGGTGTGCACAACGTCACGGTGAACTCCGGCGACTATGCCCTCACCGAGACCGGCCCGGGCGGCTACGACGCGAGCGCCTGGACCTGCACCGGCGGGACCGTCTCGGCCGCGGGAGTCGTGACCGTCCCGAGCGGCGTCGACGTCGCATGCACCATCACCAACACCGCGAAGAGTCCCAAGCTGACCCTGGTCAAGACGGTGACGCGGACCCACGGCGGGCCGCTGACCGCTGCCGACTTCACGCTCGAGGCGCGCGGCGCCGGCGCCGTGCTGAGCGGGAAGACCGGGACGGCGGACGTGACGAACAAGTCCGTTCCGGTCGGCACGTACACGCTCAGCGAGCTCAACCCCGAGCCCGCCGGCTATGAACTCGACTCGCTGACCTGCACCGACCGCGGCGTCCCGATCGCGGGGCCGAGCGCGACGAGCCCGACCGTCACGATCGGTCTGGACTCGGACATCGAATGCACCTTCGCCAACCGGGACAAGCCGGCCAAGCTGACGCTGCGCAAGACCGTGGAGCACGGCAGCACCGGCGCCACGCACACGGCCGCCGAGTGGACTTTGTTCGCGCACGGGGACACCCCGATCAGCGGGCACACCGGCGATCCGGCCATCACGGCCGCCGAGGTCAGCCGCGGCACCTACACGCTGGACGAGGACGGCCCCGACGGCTACGCGTTCTCCTGGATCTGCACCGGGGCAACGCTGGTCGGCGACGAGATCACCCTGACCGGCGGCGATGAGGCGACCTGCACGGCCCGCAACACCGCGATCAGCCCGAGGCTGACCCTGGTCAAGTCCGTCACCAACGTGGCCGGCGGCCTGCGGCCGGCGTCGGACTTCACGCTCAAGGCCACGGCGGGTGGCGTCGACGTGCTGAGCGGCAAGACGGCGACGGCGGCGGTCACCGAGGTCCCGGTGCCGATCGGCACCTACGACCTGAGCGAGGACAACCCGGATCCGCTGGGCTACGAATTGACCTCGCTGAGTTGCGCCGAGGGCATCACCCCCGTCCCCGGCGTCGGCACGCTGAACCCGACGCTGAACCTTGCCCTGGGGCAGCGGATCACCTGCACGTTCGTCAACCGCGACCGGCCCGCCACCCTGAGCCTGCGCAAGTTCGTCGACCCCGGCGGGACGGGCAGCACCGCCACGCCCGCCGAGTGGACCCTGACGGCGACGCCGAACGGCATCGACGGCCAGGCGGCGGTCACCGGCGACGGGTCGGGCGATCCCCTGACCGGCGTGGTCGACGCCGTGGTGAAGTCCGGCCGGTACACGCTTTCGGAAACCGGGCCGGCCGGATTCACCGCCGGCGACTGGGACTGCTCCGGCGGCGCCACGGTGGCCGGTGCCGTGGTCACGGTACCGGGCGGCCGGGACGTGGTGTGCACCATCACCAACACCGCGGTCAGCCCCAAACTGACCCTGGTCAAGACCGTGACGAATAGCCACGGCGGGACCCGGACCGAGGCCGAGTTCGCCCTGCAGGCCCGGCGCGGGATCGGCGTGCCGATCGTCGGCGCGACCGGATCGCCGACGGTCACGGGCGCGGCGGTGCCGATCGGCACGTACACCCTGAGCGAGACGGGGCCGGAGCCGACCGGCTACGAACTGTCCGAGCTGAGCTGCACCAACCGCGGGGCCCCGATCGTCGGGCCCACGGCCGCCAACCCGGAGGTGACGCTCGCCCTGGGCGCGGACGTCACGTGCACCTTCGCGAACCGGGACAAGCCCGCCAAGCTCACCCTGGTCAAGGTGGTCGACAACGGCGCCACCGGCGCCTCCAAGGTGGCCGCGGACTGGACCCTGACCGCGAGCAACGGGCCGGTGACCATCACCGGGCACAGCGGCGACGCCGCGATCAGCGCGGCGAGCGTCCCGCGCGGCACGTACACGCTCGGCGAATCCGGCCCTGCCGGCTACACCGCTTCGTGGGCCTGTACGGGCCCCGGCGGCACGTTCGCCGACCCGTCCGTCACGCTCGCGAACGGCGCCGACGTCACCTGCACCGTAACCAATACGGCGAAGCTCTCCCGCCTGACGTTGATCAAGACGGTCGCCAACACCCAGGGCGGCAGCCGGCCGGCGTCGGACTTCACGCTCACGGCGGCGCTGGGCGGAACGGAGTGGCTGCGCGGGGAGACCGGCGAGCCCGCGGTGACCGACGTCGTCGTGCCGATCGGCAACTTCGATCTGGCGGAGGTCAACCCCGATCCGATCGGCTACGAACTCGCCTCGTTGAGCTGTACTGACGGCGGGACGCCGCTGAGCGGCCCGAGCCTGAGCCACCCCATCGTGCCGGTCGGCCTGGGATCGAACGTCGTGTGCACCTTCGCCAACCGCGACAAGCCAGGCAAACTCACCCTGATCAAGGAAGTCGATCCGGCCGCGACCGGATCGACCCGGCAGCCGGCGGCCTGGACCCTCACGGCAACGCCCGACGCCGCCATCACCGGCCAGCCGGTCGTCACCGGCAACGGCTCCGGCGCGAACCCGGGCGGCGTCGTCGCGGTCACCGTGAAGTCCGGTCCGTACACGCTGACCGAAAGCGGGCCGGCGGGCTTCGACCCGGGTTCGTGGCGCTGCGAGGGTGGCGCCGTCACCGCCGGCGGTGTGGTCACCGTGCCGGGCGGCGGCAATGTCATCTGCCGGATCACCAACACCGCGCGCAGCCCGAAGCTCACCCTGGTCAAGATCGTGGTGAACGGCACCACGGGCGGCAACGCGACCACGGCTGACTGGACCCTCATGGCGGCCGGGCCGACCCCGATCGGCGGCACATCCGGCGCGACGACGGTGACCGCGGCCGACGTCAAGGTGGGCACGTACGCCCTGTCCGAGGTCGGCACCGCCGTGGGCTACACCGCCTCCGCGTGGACCTGCGCGGGCGGCGGGCGGCTGACCGGCGCCAACCTCACTTTGGCCGAGGGCGAGAACGTCACCTGCACAATCACCAACACCGCCCGGACCCCCCGATGGAACGTCCGCAAGGCGGCCGACCCGGCGTCGGGCAGCACGGTGGTCAAGGGCCAGACGATCACCTACACCGTGACGATCCAACGCACCGACGGCGTGTTCCCGACGAGCGTGGAGGTCCGCGACGACATCACCGACGTCCTCGCGCACGCCACCCTGACCGGACCCATCAGCACCACGACGGGCACGGCGGCCCAGGCCGGCAACGAGATCGTCTGGACGGTCGGGACACTCACCGGCGTGGAGACGCTGACCTACTCCGTCGTGGTCGGCGAGGTCTACGGCGAGCAACTGCGCAATGTGGTCGCCGTGCCCCCGGGCGCCACCTGCGGCGGATCTTGCGTCACCACTCATGAGACGCCCAACTGGTCGGTGGCCAAATCGGCCGACCCGCCGTCGGGCGAGGCGGTCGACGAGGGCGACCTCGTCACCTACACGCTGCGCGCGACGAACCACGGTGTGGTTCCGGTCAGTGGCGCCCTGGTGACCGACGACCTGAGCGACGTGCTTGATCAGGCAACCCTGATCGAGCCGCTCCCCGCCCGGCTGACGTTCAATGCCGGCACTCAGATCCTCACCTGGCGCGTGCCGAGGCTCGGCATCGGCGGTTCGGCGAGCGTCTCCTACCAGGTCCGGGTGCACGCCCAGGTCGAGAAGGACTCGCGGACCTCCAACGTCGCCGTGCCGACGTCGAGCGGCGGTCGGTGCATCACCGCCGTCCCGGGCGCCACGCCAGATCCGGCCGCGCCCGACTGCGACACCGTGCACCGGATCGGGTGGTACAACCTGAAGCTGCTGAAGTCGCACGCCGCCCTGCGCGGCGGCGGCATCGAGCCGCTGGCCGGCAAGGAGATCACGTACACGCTGCGGATCGTCAACGAAAGCACCGAGCCGACCCATGACGTGGTGGTCACCGACCGGTTGCCGGCGGGCGTGGCGTACGTCGACGGCAGCTTCTCCGGTCCGCCCGGGTGGAGCGCGACGGTGACCGGCGACGAGTTGGTCGCCACGCTCGGCCCGCCGCTGCCCGTGGGGGCCGATCTGGAACTGACCTTCCGGGTCCGGGTGACGGCGCTGCCGACGGTCAAGGGGGAGTACGACCCGGTGGAGAACCGGGCCTGCGTGACGACGTCCAACCAGGACGCGGACCCCGCCAACGACTGCGATACCGACCCGGTGCCGGTGTTGACCGTGCAGGCGCGGGCGCTGGGCCTGACCTGTGCGGCCGGCGCTCCGCTGCTGACGTACTCGATCACCCCGCGGGGCTTCCTCGACCCGCCGAGTGTCACGGTCATCTGGTGGCCGAAGGCCACGTTCGCGAAGCGGGACGCGACCATCGACGCCGGGGACCTCGCGGCGCTGCGGGCCGACGGCGCAGCCCACTTCTACCAGGTGCCGGTACCGGCCGGCTGGACCGCCGGGACCGTGCTGGCCGGGCGCACCGCGTGGGCGCCGGCCACGACCCCGGGCTTCGCTGATCTTGTCGTCGAGATTCGGGTCAACGCCATGAGCACGCCGGTCAAGGCGCTCGTCGCCAATCCGACGTCCTGTGGCCTCGACCCGGGCCTCGATCCCAACCACGACCCCGATCCGCCGCTCGCCGTCACCGGCGGCGAGAGCCTCGGGATCGCCCTCCTGGGTGCGCTGCTGATCCTCGGTGGCGCCGCCCTGGCGGCCTTCGGCCGGCGCCGGGACACCGGCCGATGAGGGTCGCCTGAAGGTCACCGGGCCGGGCGTGGGCGGTCGCGCTCGGCCCGGTGACCGTCCCCGGTAGGTTGGGGAGCATGCAGATCGAGGTCGCCGTCATGGGCGCCGTCGGGCGGATCACGCTCAACCGGCCGGAGGCGCTCAACGCGCTCAGTGGCTCGATGCTCGACGGCGTGCGCGCCGCGCTCGACGCCTGGCGCCAGGACCCGGCCGTGGCCGTCATCCTGCTCGAGGGCGCGGGCCGCGGACTGTCCGCGGGCGCGGACGTCCGCCTGGTCCGCGACGCCATCGTCGCCGGCCGGCCGGACCGGGCGCGGGCCTACTTCCGGCGCGAGTACGCCCTCGACCTGACCATTGCCCGCTACCCGAAGCCGGTCGTGGCGCTCGCCGACGGCGTCACCATGGGCGGCGGCGTCGGGCTGGCCGGGCATGCCGCGGTCCGGGTGGTGACCCCGCGCTCGGCCGTGGCCATGCCCGAGACCCGGATCGGCTTCACGCCCGACGTCGGCGGCTCGCTGCTGCTCGGCCGGGCGCCCGGGCGGTGGGGGGAGTACCTGGCGCTCGGTGCGGTCACCATGACGGGCGCCGACGCCGTTGCGGCCGGGTTCGCGGATCTGCTCGTCCCCGCGGAGCGGATCGGCGAGGTGCCCGCGGCCCTCGCCGCGGCATTGGGCGCCGGCGGGGCGGCTGAGCCGGGCGGGGCGGCGGAGCCGGGCGGGGGCGGCGGTGCCCGGGCGGCGCCCGAGATCGCGCGGGCCGCGGTGGAGCGGCTCGCGGTGCCCGCGCCGACGTCCGGCCTGGCGACTGCGGCCGATCGGATCGACGCGAGCTATTCGGCCGAGTCCGTCCCGGCGATCCTCGACCGCCTCCGGGCGGCGGCTGCGGCGGGCGACGTCGCCGCAGCGCGGGAGGCCGACGCGATCCTCAGCCACTCGCCGACGGCGCTCGCGGTCGCCCTGGAGTCCGTCCGGCGCGCCCGCCTGCTGCCGGACCTGGCCGCCGCACTGGCCCAGGAATACGCACTGGCCTGCTGGTTCGTCGATACGCAGCCGGACTTCCCGGAGGGCGTCCGGGCGCAGGTGGTGGACAAGGACCGCCGCCCTGCCTGGCACCCGGCCCGCCCCGCCGACGTCGACCCGCGCACCGTCGCCGCGGCCTTCGACTACGTGCCCGCCGAGCCGCTGTGGTGATCGAGCGGACGCCGAACCCGTGGATAGTTGCACTCTTCGCGCCGAAACCGTAACGAACCACGGGTTCGGCGCGAGCATCCCGCAACCGGGCGCGCCGCACGAAGCGGCATGGCGGGTGAACCAACCCGAAGGCCGACCGCCAGACCACACGTCCAGCCATCGCGCCAGTCGGAATCACCCATCTCAGGTGCCGCGCGGGTGCGTGTCGTCGTCCGGGTAGTCGGCGTCCCAGACCATCTGATCGATAGCCCGGACCGCCGGTTCGGCGGCCGGCCCGGTGGTGCTTGGCCCGGGGGTGCCCGGCCCGGGGGTGCCCGGCACGGTGCTGTCCGGCCCGGTGCTGTCCGGCCGGGTGGCGGGTCGGTCGGCCGGCCGGCGGGCATCCGATCCGGTGGCCGACGGCCTTCCGCCCGCGGGCTTGCCCGGGAAGGTGGGTACGACCGGGTCGGGATCGAGGAAGGGGTTCGACGACGCCGCCGCCACGATCGGTGGTGCGGCCTTTCGGGCCGTGGTGGGCCGACGGAACTTCCCGGCCGCATGACGCTCTGCGGTCGCGGGTCGCTTGGTCCGAACTCCGGCGGTGGGTCGCAACGGCCACTCGGCGAGCACCGGATCCTCGGTCCGGGCGGCGCGTCCGTTCGGCGCGGCCGTGCTCGGCGCGGCCGTGCTCGGCGCGGCCGCCTTGAGCGCGGACCCGATCGCCCTGACCGCCGGGCCTGCCGCCACGCCGGGCACCGCGCCGGGCACCGCGCCGGGCACCGCCGCCGCGCCGGCCGCCGCCTCGGCCTCGAGCAAGCGGAAGTCCGCTCGCTCGTCGTCCCGCTCGTTGGTCCGGTTCCAAGGTTCGGACGCGAGGCGCTTTTCGGCCGGTACCCGCCCGTCGTCCCGCCTGTGATCGGCCCGCTCGCCGGTCCGGTCCCATGCGTCGGTCCAGCCCCGCTCGTCGGTCCAGCCTCGGTCGCGTGCGTCCGCCGCGAAGCGCCGGCCCGCCGCGTCCGGCCTGCGCCCGGCCGGGTCCGACGCCCGCGGGGCGGTGGTGTCCGGCGCGGGATCGCCGACGATGATGACGCGTGGCGGCCCTGCGGCCCGAGGCGTCCCGGGGACGGTCCCGGTGCTGAGGTCGATCCGCTGGGTGGGCGCGGTCGGCGTCGTCCCGCGCGCCGGCCGGACCCGCGGCAACGGCGCGGTGATGACCTTGGCCGGCCGGCTCGAAGGCGGAGCGGTCCAGGCCCGTCCGCGCGCGACGACCGGGCGGCGGCGAATCATGAACGAGACGAACAGGCCGATCATCTGCACGACCAACCCGGCGGCGAGCAGGCGCAGCAAGAGGGCGGGCCATGTGCCGGGGCGCGCGTCCCGCTCGGCGGTCCCGCCGGCCGCGTTCCGCGTGTCCGGCTCGGCCGATTCCCCGCCCGTCGAGGCGCTCGGGCTCCCGGCGCCCGGCGATACCTCGACCGGCGGCGGGACGGCCTTGCCCGCGGTGTCGCTGGCGATGGCCCCGATCGACGTCGATTGGTCGATCGGCAAATCCCACGTGATCGTGTTTCCGTTGGCGATGCCGCCGGTGGAGGTGCTGATCGGACCGGGGAAGGTCAACCCGAGCCGGATGATCGCGGCTTTGGTGGGGGTGACGGGGAGCTTCTCGCGAGCCTTCGTGCCCGGGCGCAGATCGATGGTCCCGGCGAAGACGTAGTTCCGGCCCTCGTGGCTGATCGTCAGGGCCTGCCCGGTCAGCACCGGCAGGGCGTCGAGCGGCTGATCGGCGAACTGGTACTGGACGCCCGTGTAGCCGTCCTCGCAATAGGGCGTGGCGGACACGCCGGCGGGCGGATCGCCGGCCACCGGGGCGAGGGTGGAGTTCCAGTATGCCCGGGGACTCTTGCCCGCCGCCCGGGCGAATCCGTCCGAGACGGCGACAATATACGTCCCACTGATGGTGTTGTCCCGCACCGTCATCCCGAGGTCGAGCTTGCCGCACCCCCCGACGAGCAGGATTCCCGCGAGCAACGCCATCCCCGCCGCCCGACGTCGGGCGAACCTCCCTCGGCTCATGGGGACATGATGGCGCACCCTGGGCTGATGGGGAAATCCCCTCGTGTTGGCCAGGAGCGGGCAAATCCGTCGAATCGGGGCTTCGGATTGCCGAGACGAAGTTGAGTGGAATACGCTCAACTTAGTGAGTGTTGCCCGGTCAGAAGCGTCCACCCATCCTCGAGGAGGCCGGATCGATGGAAACCAAGTTCACCACCATGTCGCAGCAGGCCATCGGCGACGCCATCCAGAGCGCCGCGGCCGCGGGGAATCCGGAGCTCGAGCCCGTGCATCTCCTGGCCGCGCTACTCGCCCAGCCGGGCGGCGTCGCCGTCGGGCTGCTCGACGCCGTCGGCGCACCCGCCCAGGCCATCGGCCGGCAGGTTCACGCGGCCCTGGCCGCGCTGCCGAGCGCGAGCGGCGCCGGCCCCGGCCGGCCGAGCGCGTCCCGCGCCACGTCGACCGTGCTCGACCTAGCCGCCAAGGAGGCCCAGAGCCTGGGCGATGAATACATCTCCACCGAGCACCTGCTGATCGCGATTTCCGCCGGCTCGTCCCGGTCGGCGACCATCCTCGGTCAAGCGGGGGCGACGCCGGAGGCGTTGCGCGCCGCCCTGCCCACCGTTCGCGGCACCGCCCGCGTCACCAGCCCCAACCCCGAGGGGACATACCAGGCGCTGGCACAGTACGGCAACGACCTCACCGCGGCCGCCGCCGACGGCAAGCTCGACCCGGTCATCGGCCGGGACACCGAAATCCGGCGCGTCATCCAGGTCCTGTCCCGCCGGACCAAGAACAATCCTGTGCTGATCGGCGACCCCGGCGTCGGCAAGACGGCCGTCGTCGAGGGCCTTGCCCAGCGGATCGTGGCCGGGGACGTGCCGGCGTCGCTCAAGGGCAAGCGCCTCATCGCGCTGGACCTGGCCGCCATGGTGGCCGGCGCGAAGTACCGGGGCGAATTCGAGGAGCGGCTCAAGGCCGTCCTGGAGGAGATCAAGTCCTCCGACGGCGAGGTGGTCACCTTCATCGACGAGTTGCACACCGTCGTCGGCGCCGGCGCCGGCGCGGACGGTGCCATGGACGCCGGCAACATGCTCAAGCCGATGTTGGCTCGGGGCGAACTGCGGATGGTCGGTGCGACCACGCTCGACGAGTTCCGCGAGCACATCGAGAAGGACCCGGCGCTGGAGCGCCGGTTCCAGCAGGTCTTTGTCGGGGAGCCGTCCGTCGAGGACACCGTGGCGATTCTGCGCGGCCTCAAGGAAAGGTACGAGGCTCACCACAAGGTGACCATCGCGGATTCCGCCCTGGTCGCTGCGGCGACGCTCTCCGACCGCTACATCAGCGGACGCCGGCTTCCGGACAAGGCGATCGACCTCGTCGATGAGGCCGCCTCCCGGCTGCGGATGGAGTTGGACTCGTCGCCGATCGAGATCGACGCCCTCCAGCGTGCCGTGACCCGGCTGGAGATGGAGGAGGTTGTGCTCTCCGAGTCCCCCGACGCGGCGTCGGTCGAGCGGCTCGCGAAGCTCCGCGCGGACCTCGCCGATCGACGCGAGGAACTCGCCGCCCTGACGGCGCGCTGGGAGGCGGAGAAGGCGGGGCACAACCGCGTCGGCGACCTGCGGGCCAAGCTCGACGAGCTGCGCACCGGCGTCGAACGAGCCATCCGCGAGGGCGACCTGGAGACCGCCGGGCGGATCCAGTACGGCGAGATCCCCGCCGTCGAGCGCGAAGTCGCCGAGGCCGAGCGCGCCGAGGAGGCGGGCGCGGGCGACGGCCCGGCCGCCGCCGACCTGCCGCCGATGATCGCGGAGAACGTCGGCGCGGACGAGATTGCCGAGGTCGTCTCGGCCTGGACCGGCATCCCAGCCGGCCGCCTGCTCCAGGGTGAGTCCGAGAAGCTCCTGCACATGGAGGAGGTCATCGGCGAGCGTCTGATCGGTCAGGCGGGGGCCGTGCGGGCTGTGTCCGACGCCGTCCGGCGCGCGCGCGCCGGCGTCGCCGACCCGGACCGGCCGACCGGTTCCTTCCTCTTCCTGGGGCCGACGGGCGTCGGCAAGACCGAGCTCGCCAAGGCGCTCGCGGACTTCCTGTTCGACGACGAGCGGGCCATGGTCCGAATCGACATGTCCGAGTACTCGGAGAAGCACTCGGTGGCCCGCCTGGTCGGGGCGCCTCCCGGGTATGTCGGATACGAGGAGGGCGGGCAGCTCACCGAGGCCGTCCGGCGCCGGCCGTACTCCGTGGTGCTGTTGGACGAGGTGGAGAAGGCCCACCCCGAGGTCTTCGACATCCTCCTGCAGGTGCTCGACGACGGTCGGCTGACCGATGGCCAGGGCCGCACCGTGGACTTCCGGTCCGCGATCCTGGTGCTGACCTCGAACCTCGGCTCCCAGTTCCTGGTGGACCCGCTGCTGACCGACGCCGAGAAGCGCGAGGCGGTCATGGGCGGGGTGCGGTCCGCGTTCAAGCCGGAGTTCCTGAACCGGCTGGACGACGTGGTGATCTTCGACGCGCTCAGCCTGGACGAACTCGGCCGGATCGTGGACCTGCAGGTCGCCGCGCTGGCCAAGCGGCTCGCGGACCGGCGGTTGCGGCTGGAGGTCACGCCCGCCGCGCGCGAGTGGCTGGCCCTCGAGGGCTTCGACCCGGCCTACGGCGCCCGGCCGCTGCGCCGCCTCGTCCAGCGGGAGATCGGGGACCGGCTCGCCCGGACGCTGCTCGCCGGCGAGGTGGTCGACGGCGACGTCGTCGCCGTCGACCGGGCGGGGACCGGGAAGGTCGGCGGCGGGGGACTCACGCTGCAGGTCCGCCAGGAGGTGGGCGGCGGTGAAGGCGGCGGCGGTGAGGTCGCGGCGGGGTGAAGTGGGGCGGTGAGACGAGTGATCCCTGAACGCTAGGTCCGCGGAGGCGGGCGGCCCCGGGACTCCTCGGTGGCGGCGGCCGCGGTGTCGGGCGCGTGGGTTCGCCGAGTCAGTACTGTGCGCGCCGAGTCAGTACTGTGCGCGCCGAGTCAGTACTGTGCGGGGTGTTTTTGCCGGTTTTCCGGCCCCGCAAGTACTGACTCGGGGATTTCGGTACTGACTCGGCGCGACAGTGGTGCTTGCGCGTCGCAGTTGCCCGGCCCGACCGATGCCGTCCGGCCTCGCGCGCCGTATCACGATGCGAGAAGCAACTCCGCCGCTCGATGCGCTCCCCACACGACCCGCTGACCGAGGCACACGACCCACTCGCCGAGCCGGGGAGTTCCACTCATTTCATTCGGGCGCCGTCGCGCCCCAGTCATCCGGAGTTCGCCTCGGTCGGCGGGCGACTCGGTCCGGTCGACGCGACAGGGGTCATTCGTCCAGAGCATTGGCGCACAGCAAGCGGCAGGCACCACGGCGCGCCCGAGGCGGGCACTCGAAGCGACGGGCCCGGAGGGCGCGCCGAGGGTCCGGTCAGTTCCGGGGTAGGTCGAGGCCGCCTCGGCGTGGGCTGTCGAAGGCCACGAGGCAGGTGCCGGCGCGGTCGCCCTGGTTCCAGGAGCTCCGGCTGGGCGCCCAGGCCAGAAGTTCGGCGTCCTCGGTGGGCAAGCCGCGCGCGGCGGCGGTGCAGGCCGCGGCGACCCGCTGGTTCGCCGGCGCCTGGCCCGGCCAGGTCGAGTCGGTCTGGAACGACGTACGCGCGATCACCTGCGCCTCGTGCGCCTCGGCACAGGGAACCACCCGAACCTTGCCGACCTGGCCGTTCGCCGGCACCGATTCGAGGCAGTTGCCGGCGACCAACTGCCGCGAGTAGGCCGTCGTCGATCGGGCGACGTCGGCGACCAGCGGTCGCTGCGCCGCGCGCAGCGACAAGAAGGAAGTGATCCCCAACGCCCACAGCAGGGTGGTGACCACCCCGAGCGCGATGCCGGTGATCGCAAGACCGCGGCCGCGCCGGCCCGTTCGCCGGACCGACGCCAGACCCGCCGCGCCGACCCCGATGCCGACGGGGCCCAGCAACGCGCCGGTCGCCAGGCCCGCGATGGCGAGCCGGTCGACGGGCGCGCGCGGCCCCGGTGCCGTGGCCGACGCCGTAGCCGGCGCGTGGAAAGTGCCGGCTGCGTAGGCCGGCTCGTCCGAGGTAGCCCCGCCGTCGGCTGGTCCCCGTTGCTCGAGCGGGGAGTGGTAACCGGTTTGCTCCGCTCCCGACGCCGCCGAGTCGCCTTCGAACCGGCGATAGCCGGGTGGTTGATACGGCGGCTGGTAGGGCGGCTGGTAGCCGGAGGGCCGGTAGGGCTGTTCGCCGGGCGGCTGAAAGCCAGGGGGTTGGTCGCCGGGCGGCTGGTGGCCGCGCGACCGAAATCCCGGCCGCTCGGCCCAAGCGGCGTCCTGAGCTGGGTCGAAGCCAGGTACGGCGCCGGGTGCGGCGAAGGTGGGCGGCGGCACGGGGGCAGTGCCTGCGCGGGCGGCCGTGGGCGGGAAGCTCGGCGCGAGTCCGGCCTGACCGGGCACCACGAACGGGTTCTCCGCGAGTTGGGCATCCGCCGGCTCGGCCGGATCGGAGCCTGCCCCCGAGGCGACGGGATCGGAGCCTGCCCCCGAGGCAACGGGCTCGCTCGACTCGGTTGGCTCGGCGGAAGGATCCTCGTCGGCAGCCGGGCGACCCTCCGGTTCGGCGGGTGGGTCGGTCGCGGGGTCCGGTTCGGCGGGTGGGTCGGTCGCGGGGTCCGGTTCGCTCGGAGCGCCGGAACGCGCGCCGGTCGCCAGCGCGCTGATGTGATCCGCGACACTGACGTCGGAGTGGGGCGCCACCGGAGGTTCGGCGCTCGCGGTGGGTTCGGCGCTCGCGGTCGGTTCGGCGCTCGCGGTGGGTTCGGCGCTCGCGGTCGCTTCGGCGCCGAGCGCCGCCGACGGGTCGCCGACAACGTGCTCGGTCCGTGGCTCCGGCGAACTGCCCCGCACCGTCCCGCCCGCCTGTGCGCCCGCGCTCATCAGTAGGTGGTCGAGTCGAAGGCGATCGAAAAAACGATCCCGATCAGGGCGAGGAGGACCAGACTCAGGCCGACGGCGATGGCGGCGATGGCCAGTCCGCGACCTTTCGCCCCGGTTTTGCGGATCTGGCTGAGCGACACAAACCCGAGGACGATGCCGACCAGAGTGGGCACCCCGCAGAAGAACGGCCCGATGAGGGTGAGAACCAGGGACCAGATCGCGAGGGGATTGGTCGGCTGCACGGGCGCGTACGAGCCGTAGGCATGCGGGTTTGCGGTATATCCGGGCCCCGGGTACTGGGGCTGACCGGGCGCCTGCCCATACCCGGGCGCCTGCCCATAGCCGGGGGTCTGCCCATACCCGGGCGCCTGCCCATACCCGGGCGCCTGCCCATAGGTTGGCGGCTGCCCATACTCGGGCATTTCCGGACGGTCCTGCGGCCCGCCCCCCGCGCCGTACCGGCCAGGGACGTCAGCGCTCGGACCGTACGGATTCGGTGCGTTCCGCGATGGATCGAACGGGTTCTCGGGCGTCGTCATTGGCCTACCGTAGCGAAACCCGGACCGTGCTGAGCACGGGGCGCTCGCCACCGTCTCGCCGTCGAGGGCGATCCAGCCGTTCCGCGCGAGGTAGAGCAGCTGGAGCGCGCCCGACGGGCCAATTCGGCGGCGCCACGGTTCTACCTCGGTATCGTCGGTTCTATCTCGCGCGGCCCCGGGCGGTGGCCTGGACCATCCGGCCGCCGCTCACTCCTGCAGCACGGCGGGCGCGGCAAGAATTGGCAGCACCCCGGCGAGAAAAAGAATCAACCAACCCGCCAATCCGATGGCGCCCATGACGATCCCCGCGATGGCCATCCCCCGGCCCTGATGACCGGTCCGGTTGACCTGGCTGAGTCCGACGAGGCCCATGATGAACCCCGGCAGCGAGGCCAGCCCGCAGCTGAAAAATCCCAGGAGGGACAGGATCATCGACCAGACCGCGACTTGACTCGTCGGGACGACGGCGACCAGCAGGGGAGCCACGCCGTACGGCCCCGGCTGCGGGTACCCGGGCGGTGGCCCCGGCCACCCCGCCGATTGCCCGTACGTGGCCGGGAGCGGAGGCGCCGCTGGAGGTCCAATGTCGGGTGTCGGTCCGACGCTGGGTGTCGGTCCAATGTCGGGTGTCGGACCGACGTCAGGGGGACCCGTGACCATCCGATAGATGTCGCGGGTTGGTGGTGCGCCGCGGTAGTCCCGGGCGGGCGGCCCGCCGTGACGGCGGGCATCCGACTCTGCACCCGGCGGCAGCGCTGGGCGTCCCGCGGCGGTGTCGCGGTCTTCGATCCGGTCAAACGAGCCGTCAGTTGGCCCGGCAGGGCTGACATGATTAGTCATGCAGAAATGCTAGCCGTCCGTGCGTCCGGAGCGTGGCAACGATGAGCCGGCACCGGATCGTTCACTCGAACCGAATGAGTCGGGTGCGACTGGCCCGTTGCTCGGCTCAGCCCCTGAGTTCCAGATAACGCTCGATCAGCGCCCGCGTGGAGGGGTCCTGTTCCCGCAGCGCCCCGGTATCGCCGGCGACGGCGGGCGCGATCTGCAGGGCGAGCGTCTTGCCCAACTCGACCCCCCACTGGTCGAACGAGTCGATCCCCCAAACGACGCCCTGCACAAAGGTGATGTGCTCGTACAGGGCAATGAGCTGGCCCAACACGGCCGGGGTCAGGGCGGGGGCGAGGATCGACGTCGTCGGCCGATTGCCGGGGAAGACGCGGGCGGGCACGACGGCCTCGGCCGTCC
Organism: Cellulomonadaceae bacterium; assembly: GCA_031552185.1. GTDB lineage: Bacteria > Actinomycetota > Actinomycetes > Actinomycetales > Cellulomonadaceae > JAVBMU01. The sequence goes on from JAVBMU010000072.1 coordinate 26,242, forward strand.
CCTCCGCCCGCACCTCCGCGGGCGTCTTGCCGAACGCGAGCGCCTTGGTCTGGGCGAAGAAGTTGGCCAGGAAGAGGCCGTGGACGTCGGTGTCGACGGCGGGACCGCCCGGTTGGCCGCCGCGGTCCACCAGCGGGTGGGCGGGGTTCGCGACGGCGATGAAGTCCGCCGGGATCAGCCGGGTCCCCTGGTGGATGAGTTGGTAGAAGGCGTGCTGGCCGTTCGTGCCGGGCTCGCCCCAGAAGACCTCACCGGTCTGGGTGGTGACGGGCGATCCGTCCCAGCGCACGGATTTGCCGTTCGACTCCATCGTCAACTGCTGCAGGTAGGCGGGGAAACGGTGCAGGTACTGCGCGTAGGGCAGCACCGCGTGGGTGTGTGCGCCAAGGAAGTTCGTATACCAGACGTTGAGCAAGCCCATCAGGACGGGGACGTTTTGCTCGAACGGTGCCGTGCGCACGTGCTCGTCGACGGCGTGGAAGCCCGCCAGGAACTCCGCGAACCGCTCGGGCCCGATCGCCACCGCGAGCGAGGCACCGATCGCGGAGTCGACCGAGTACCGGCCGCCCACCCAGTCCCAGAACCCGAACGCGTTCGCCGGGTCGATGCCAAAGGCCGCGACCTTGTCCAACGCGGTGGAGACCGCGACGAAATGGTGCGCGACGGCGTCGCGCCGGGCGTCGTCGTCGTCCGCGATGGCTCCCAGCCCCAGCAGGCCGGACCAGAGCCAGTCCCGGGCGAGCCGCGCGTTGGTCAACGTCTCGAGGGTGCCGAATGTCTTGGAGGCCACGATGAACAGCGTGGTCCGCGGGTCCAGGCCGGCCGTGGTCTCGGCGAGGTCCGTCGGGTCGATGTTGGAAACGAACCGGACTTCGAGCTCGGGCGTGCGGTAGGGCAGCAGGGCCTCGTACGCCATCACCGGGCCGAGGTCGGAACCGCCGATGCCGATGTTCACCACGGTGCGCACCCGCTCGCCGGTCACCCCCCGCCACTGGCCGGACCGGACGCGCTCCGCGAAGGCGTAGACCTTGGCCAGTTCGTCCTGCACGTCGCGGTCCACATCCTGGCCGTCGACGACGAGCGGGGCGCCCGGGCTCTCGCCACCCCGGCCTTCGCCGCCCCGGCCTTCGCCGCCCGGGCCGCGGCCGGCGGCGCCCGGCCGGCGCAGCGCCGTGTGCAGCACGGCTCGGTCCTCGGTCACGTTGATGTGCTCGCCCGCGAACATGGCGCGCAAGCGGCCGGCGACATCGACGTCGTCGGCCAGGCGGACCAGGAGTCTGAGCGTCGTGTCCGTGACCAGGTTCTTGGAGAGATCCACGCGCAGGTCGGCGACGTCGAGCGTGAGCCGGCGGGCGCGGTCCGGGTCCGCCGCGAACCACCCCCGCAGGTCGGGGACGAGGCCGTCGCGGTGCTCGATCAGGCTCCGCCAGGCCGGCGTGTCGGTCGCGTCGATCGGTGCGGGGTTGGTCACGGTATCGCCTCACTCGGGTGGTCGCGGCCGTCCGGGACTGACGGCGCCGAAGCTGCCGGCACCACCGTATTCCCACCACCGCCCGGGATCCCATTCGGACGCCCCGCTGTTGGTGTGGCGCGGTCGCTGCCGCCGTCAGCCGACGACGCGCTGCCAGGCCGCCTCGACCCCGGCGGCCCGGAAGCCGAGCGGCTCGTTGATGGCGAGCATCGGGTCGTTCTCCAGCGCGTTCCAGGTGTGGATGCGCTCGGTCCCCGGCCGCAGCCGCGCGAGCTCGACCAGATTGGTCGCTTTGACCAGCATCCCCAGGCGCCGACCGCGGTGCTCGGTCAGCACCAAGGTGTCGTCCTGATAGGCATGCGACCCACGGTCGACCTGAAAGGAGATCGTGGTGAAGCCGGCTAGCCGCCCGGTCGGCAGGTGCTCGACGGCGGTCGTCAACGTGCCCATACCGCCCTCCGCGTACTGCGAGTCGCGGGCCCGGACCCGATCCGCGCCCCACGGCTCCTCGACATAGTCCAGCGCACCGACGGGAGTGTCCGTGCTCATTCGGGTGAGCAGGATCGCCAGGTCGTCGAGCCATCGCTCGGGGGCCGCCCCGGCCCAGGTGTGGACTCGATAGTCGACGCCGGCCCGGGCGCGAGCCTGCTCGAGCAGCCGGCGGGCGCGGGCGCCGGCTCCCGCGACATCGAGCAGCGAATGCCGTTCGACCTGACCGAGGCGGTAGCCGCGACCCAGCAGGAACCGGGTGCTGGGGTGGTGCGCCGGAACGTGGCCGGCACCCGATTCCGATGCGACGGCGTCGGGCCCGGCCGGCGGTTCGACGGCGTGCTCCACCCAACAGCCCCAGACTGTGCGGCCCGCCTCCCGGGCCAGGCGCTCGCCCAGGTCCGCCAGCGCGGTACCGAGGCCCTCGCCGCGCCGACCGGGCCGCACGGCGACCTCCAACTCGGCCCGGTGGGTGTTGCCGGCCCGGGGAAGGCCGAGAAACAGGTGCCCGACGACGTCGTCCGGCTGGGGGCGGAATCTGTCGCCGCCTGCGCCGAGCGGGATGGGGCGGGGCATGTGCGCGGCGTCCGCACCCGCGGCGCCGGCAGCGCCGGCCGGGATGCGGACGGCGACGAAGCGGCGTTTGGTAACGAACGCTTGGTGCCGCATGCCCGCGAGGACTTCTTGCGGCTCCGTGACAAGGTCGTCATAGCCGTGCTCGGCCATTTCGATCCGCCGGTCGACGTCGGCGATGCCGAGGTACGCCCACGCCGCGGGGTCGTCGAGCGACTCGGGCAGGGGCGCCTCGACGATCCGGACGCCCGCCCCCGATCCGCCGCGTTCGACCGCCGGTCCGCCGCGTTCGCCGGCGGGAGCGCCCGCCGATCCGCCGCTGCGCGCGGGCGTGGAGTGGATGAAATCCATCCCCCAAGCATTCCCCTGGGGCGGGGCTCGGATCCACTCTTATTCCGAAGCAATGCCTCCATCCGTCCGCTGGGTAGCAGCGAAACGGGCGGGAACCTCGGCCGGCTTCAGGTGCTTCGTCGGAACTATGCGGCTCGCAGCTCGGGTCGGAGGGCCCTCTGACACCGAAGGGATCCGGCGACGAGTCCTGGTCGCGGCCGGCTGCGAGGGGCCGAATCGCCGGGATGCGGCGGGACCTTCGTACTGGGTCCGCGCCGCACTCCGGACGACGGGCCGAGCCGTCTCCGGAGCGAACCGCCTGGTGACGGGCCGGGCGGGGCGCCGGCCGGCGCGGTCCCGGCGGCGGGTGGTGGTCCGGGCGCGGCGCCGGAGGAGGCTCCGCTTGTTGACGGGGACTTGCGTGGCGCTCTAGATTTGCGGTACGGAAAACCAATTCCGCACCGTGGAAGAGTGCCCTTCTCCGGTGCCCCGACCTGTTTGGGTGGCCGCGACAATGACGACGAGCATCCCGCCCGGGGCCAGCCCCCGGCTCTACAACGACGACCTCGCTCCCTCAACCGAGCGCAAGTGGGGCTTCTACTCCCTGTTCGCGATGTGGATGTCGGACATCCACTCCGTCGGCGGCTACGCCTTCGCCGGTAGCCTCTTCATGATCGGCCTCGGCGCCTGGCTGGTCTTCGGTGCGCTGACGGCCGGCATCATCATCGTCTTCTTCCTGATGAACTTCTCCGGCTACATGGGGCAGAAGACCGGCGTGCCGTACCCGGTGCTGTCCCGGATCAGCTTCGGCGTCTTCGGGGCGAATCTGCCCGCGATGACGCGAGGGATTGTGGCGATTGCCTGGTACGGCGTCCAGACCTGGTTCGCGTCGCAGGCCGTCGTCATCCTCGGCCTGAAAATCTGGCCGGGCCTGGCCGACCTGAACGAGCACAAGAACCTGCTCGGCGAGTCCGCCCTCGGCTGGGTTGCCTTCCTGCTGATGTGGGCGCTGCAACTGCTGCTGCTGCGCAACGGCATGGAGACCATCCGCAAGTTCCAGGACTGGGCCGGTCCGGCGGTGTGGGTCGTGATGGCGATCCTGACCGTCTACATGCTCGCCCGGGCGGATTGGCACGTCTCGCTCAGCCTGCCGGGCAAGGAGGGACCGCACGGCGTCTTCTTCGCGTTCCTGGTCGGCATCGCGCTGACGGTCACCTACTTCTCCACCCTGATGCTGAACTTCTGCGACTTCTCGCGGTTCGCTCCGGACCGCAAGTCCGTGTGGCGGGGCAACCTGTGGGGCCTGCCGGTCAACTTCATGGCGTTCTCCGTCGTCTCCACGCTGGTGACCGCGCTGACCATCCCGGTCTTCGGCCTCGACTCGCCGGAGAGTGACCCCGTCAAGGTCGTCGGCATGATCGACAACGTGGTCGTGCTCCTGCTCGGCGCGATCACCTTTGCGGTGGCGACGCTCGGCATCAACGTCGTCGCGAACTTCGTCTCGCCGGCCTACGACATCGCCAACCTCTCGCCGAAGCACCTCGACTTCAAGAAGGGCGGCCTCATTGCCGCCATCGTCGCGCTGCTCATCACGCCGTGGAACCTGTACAAGAACGACGCCATGATCGGCTACTTCCTCGGCTCCATCGGCTCGGTGCTCGGCCCGCTCTTCGGCATCATGGTGATTGACTACTTCCTGCTGCGGAAGCAGAAGGTGGTCGTCTCCGACCTGTTCCGGGAGCAGGGGCACTACACCTATGAGGGTGGCTGGAACATGAAGGCGGTCTGGAGCTTCGTGGCCGCCGCGGTGCCCGCCATCGTCGTCCAGGTGCTCAACGTCGCGTGGGGCGACCTCGCCACGGGCTTCCCCGAGGCCATCCACATGATCGCGCCGTTCGCGTGGTTCTTCACCGCCGCGATCGCCGGGGTCGTCTACTACGTGGTCATGAAGGACGACACCCGCCTGGCCGACTCCATCCGCGCCGCCGACGCCGAGCTCCAAGCTGCGGCGTCCGTCGCCGACCGAGCCTGATCGGATCGCCGGCCGGCTTGATCGGATGGGCGAACAGGCCACTGATCTGATCGGCCGCCGGTGCCCATCGGCACTCCGGCGCGCACCCGAGGTTGGTATCGGGTGCGCGCCGGACGCACGTCCCGGGGGGAGCCCCGCCGAGTCAGAACCGCACGCTGCGAGTCAGAACCGCACGCGCCGAGTCAGTACCGCACGCGCCGAGTCAGAACCGCACGCCGCGAGTCAGAACCGCACGCGCCGAGTCAGAACCGCACGCTGCGAGTCAGTACCTAACGGTGCTTCGATGCCCGTTTTCCAGCACCTCCAGTACTGACTCGGCGTGTTGGGTACTGACTCGCGGCGTTAGGTACTGACTCGCGACATCCGGCTCCGCCGCAGAGCACCACATCCCGCTCCGCCGGAACACGCCGGCGGCGCGGCTCAGTCGCGGGCGCTGATCTCCGAACTGATCCGCGCCGCGACGTCCTGGAGCACCGGCACGGCCTCGGCGACGGCCCGGGCGGTCATCCGCGATTGCGGTCCGGAGATCGACACGGCCAGGGTCGTGCCCGGCACGGCGACGGCGACGCAGATGACGCCGGCCTCCCGCTCCTCGTCGTCCAGGGCGTATCCCCGCTCCCGGACGAGGGCGATTTCCTTCATCATGACCTCGAGGTCGGTGATGGTCCGGGGCGTCGCCGGCGGAAGGCCGGACCGGGTGAGCAGTTCGCGCACCTCGGCGTCGGGCAGCGTGGCGAGCAAAGCCTTGCCGACGCCGGTCGAGTGCAGTTCGACCTCGTTGCCGACCTCGGTGAACATCCGCATCGACAGATCAGAGGGAACGTGGGCGACGTAGCGCGCCTTGTCCCGCTCGCGCATCGCGACGTTCACCGATTCGTGGGTTTTCTCGACGACCTCGGCCAGCAGCGGCTGCAGGATGGTGCCGAGCGCGCCGCCCGCGTTCCGGGACAGCGGGATCAGGCGCGCGCCGAGGGCGTATCGGCGCCGGGTAGTCTGGTAGACGTAACCGGCCTCGGCCAAGGTGCGCAGGATCCGATGGATGGTGGGCAACGGAAGCCCCGTCTTGGCCGCAATTTCGCTGATCCCGGAGTCGGCGCCGCTGTCCGACATGATCTCCAGAATGTCGAATGCCCGCTCCACCGATTGGACCGTGTTGCGACTTGATTCGGCCATCTCGTCTTCCTTCATCAGCGAAGTGGACGAGGGCGGACGCCCCCGTGCCAAGCGTTTCCGATCACGCACATTGCGACCGGTCTGACCAGCAGTCTACGGCTCAGGACCATGGGCCCTGGCGGGCACGCGGTGGCACTGTCACCATGGCCCACCTCGAAGCTTATCGGTTACTTCCGAGATACGGAAGAGGCATTCCAAAATCGGGTAGGTTGGTGCTAGGCTCGCCTCATTGGGACCGCCCAGCACGTCCGACGGCGGTCCGCAACCCACGATGACGAGGGGAAGCGCTGGTGGACCGAAAGTACGACGTCGTCGTCCGCGCGGGCCGAATGATCACCCCGGATGGCGAGACCGCAGGCAGCATCGGAATCATCGACGGCAAGATCGCGGCGGTGGTGGCCGCGGCCGAGGAGCTTGCCGGCCGCACCGTGATCGAACTGGCGGACGACGAGGTCCTGCTCCCAGGCCTGATCGACAGCCACGTGCATGTCAACGAGCCGGGCCGGACCGCGTGGGAGGGCTTCGCCAGCGCCACCCGCGCCGCGGCGGCCGGTGGCATCACCACGATCGTCGACATGCCGCTCAACTCCATCCCGTCGACGGTCACCGTCGCGGGCCTGGCCACCAAGAAGGCGGCGGCGACCGGCCAGTGCGCCGTCGACGTCGGTTTCTGGGGCGGGGCCATCCCGGACAACGTCGCCGACCTGCGTCCGTTGTGGGAGGCCGGGGTCTTCGGCTTCAAGTGCTTCCTCGCCGACTCGGGCGTCGAGGAGTTCCCCTGCTTGAACGACGACCAGTTGCGCGCCGCGATGACGGAGATCGCCTCCTTCGACGGCCTGCTGATCGTGCACGCCGAGGACGGCGACCTGCTCGCCGCGGCGCCGCAGGTACCCGGCCCCAAGTTCGACGATTTCCTCGCCTCCCGGCCCCAGGACGCCGAGGCCGCCGCCGTCGCGCAGGTGATCGCCGCGATGCGGGACACGGGCTGCCGGGTGCACATCCTGCACCTGTCCGCGTCGGCCGCGCTGCCGGCGATCCGCGCGGCGAAGGCCGAGGGCCTGCCGCTGACGGTCGAGACCTGCCCGCACTACCTGACCTTCGACGCCGAGTCGGTGCCGGACGGCCAGACCCAGTACAAGTGCTGCCCGCCGATCCGTGAGCAGGCGAACCGTGAGGCATTGTGGCAGGCGCTGGTCGACGGCGACATCGACCTGATCGCGTCCGACCATTCGCCGTGCACGGCCGACCTGAAGCGGTTCGAGACCGGCGACTTCGCCCAGGCCTGGGGCGGCATCGCCTCGGTGCAGCTCGGGCTGCCGGCGATCTGGAGCGGAGCCCGCGAGCGCGGCCTCGCGCTGGCCGACGTCGTGCGGTGGATGGCCACCGCCCCCGCCGCAATGGTCGGGCTCGCCGACCTCAAGGGAGCCCTCGCCGTCGGATACGACGCCGACTTCACCGTCTTCGCGCCCGACGCGCCGTTCGAGGTCCACGCGGCCGAACTGCAGCACAAGAACGCCGTGACGCCCTACGACGGGCGCACGCTGACCGGAGTCGTGCGCGGCGCGTGGCAACGCGGCGCGCGCCTCGACCCCACGGCCCCCGACGGCCGTTTCCTCACCCGTCCCTGACCCGACCGCTTCATCCCGAAGGAGAGACCCTGCCATGGTCGCTGCGCCGATCCGCTCCATCCAGTCGCTGATCAACGACGTCGGCTTCGTCGGCAAGTCGTTGCATTCGATCAACGACCTGTCCGACGACCAGTTGTACGGCCTGTTCGAGGTCGCCCGGACGCTGGAGCCGTACAACCGCTCCCGCATCGACCTGCTTTCGGGCAACATGGCCGCGCTGCTGTTCTTCCAGCCGTCCACCCGCACCCGCATGTCCTTCCAGACCGCCGTCGAGCGGTTGGGCGGCACCGTGATTTCCGAGGCGAACCCCGAGGTCACCTCCTCGGCCGCCAAGGAGGAGTCGCTGGCGGACATGATGCGCTGCGTCTCCCAGTACGCCAACCTGATCGTGCTGCGCCACTACGACGCCGACCAGGCCCGCGAGGGGGCCAAGTACTCCGAGGTCCCGGTTATCAACGGCGGCTGGGGGCACTGGGAGCACCCCACCCAGGCGCTGCTCGACCTGTACACCCTGTGGCGGATGTTCGGCCGGGTCAAGGGCCTGAACGTCTGCGTCGCTGCGGCCGACCTGATCGAGGCCCGCACCGGCCACTCGATGGCCTACGGGCTGGCCCGCCTCGGCGCCAACGTGACGCTCGCCTCGCCGAGCGACAAGAAGGTCCCGAGCGAGGTCACCGACCGGATCCGCGGCGAGTTCAAGTGCCACATCGAAGAGGTCTTCGACTGCGACCGCGCCGGCTTCCAGGAGATCGTCAAGGACCAGGACCTGGTCTACCTGCCCGGCTGCTCGGCCCCCAAGGGCGCGACGGCCGAGGCGTTCAAGAAGGTTATGGACGACTACTTCGTCGACTTCGACACGCTGGACGCGGCCGCCAAGGTCGGCAAGAACATCTACGTCACGCACACGCTGCCCCGGCGCGCCGGCGAGATGGACCTGCGGATCGACGACACCGAGCACCAGCTCTACTTCCGCGCGATCCTGCACAGCGTCTCGCTGCGGATGGGCCTCGTCTCGATCATGTTGGGGGCGTGATCCCGGGTGGCGCAGAACCCGACGTCCAAGGGCACCGTCGTCGTCGCCGTCGGCGGTAACTCCCTGATCAAGGACGCCGACCACATCGGTCTCGCCGACCAGATGGAGGCGGCCGCCGAGACGATGCGGCACGTGGTGACGATGCTGGCCGACGGCTGGCGGGTGGTCATCACCCACGGCAACGGGCCGCAGGTCGGCTTCCTGTTGCGCCGGGCCGAGCTGGCCGCGGCCGAGTTGCCGGTCCCGTCGCTGGACTTCCTTGGCGCGGACACCCAGGGTGCTACCGGCTACATGTTCACCCAATTGCTGGGCAACGAGAGCCGGCGCCGGGGGGTCGACGCGCGGCCGGTCGCCGTCGTCACCCAGGTCCAGGTGGCCGCGGACGACCCGGCGTTCGCCGCGCCGACGAAGCCGATCGGCTCGTTCATGACCGAGGCGATCGCCCAGCAGCACGCGGCCGAGGACGGCTGGAACATCACCGAGGACGCGGGCCGGGGTTGGCGGCGCGTCGTCGCCTCCCCGAAGCCCGTCCGGATCGTCGAGCTGGACGCGATCGCCGGGCTGATCGACGCCGGGCACACCGTCGTCGCCGGCGGCGGCGGCGGGGTGCCGGTGGTCGAGACGCCGGACGGTGGGCTCCGCGGCGTCGAGGCGGTCATCGACAAGGACCTCGCCACCGCGCTGCTGGCCGGCGAACTCAAGGCCGATGTCCTGTTGATCTCGACGGCGGTCGACGCCGTCGCGATCGACTTCAACCAGCCGACCCAGAAGTGGCTCAGCACGATGACCGCCGCCGAGGCGCGCGAGTACATCGCCGCGGGTCAGTTCGGCAAGGGCTCCATGGAGCCGAAAGTCAGCGCGGCGCTGGCCTTCCTGGCCGCGGGCGGGAGCCGGGTCATCATCACCAGCCCGGAGCGGATGCCCGAGGCGTTGGCCGGCACCGCCGGCACCACGATCGTCCCCTGACCGACGCACCGGAGTCCCCACGTCCCGAGAAAAGGAGCATGACCGCATGACCACCCTGGAGATCACCGCCGGCGGGTTCGAATTCAAGGCCCGGTTCGAGGCCGAGGACGCCCCGAAGACCGTCGCCCGGCTCACCGAGAAGCTCTTCCCGCTCGACTCGCGGATCATCCACGTCCGGTGGAGCGGCGAGGGCGGCTGGATCCCGTTCGGGGACCTGGACCTCGAGCTCGAGCCGGAGAACGCGACCTGCTACCCGAACCCGGGCGAGCTCGTCTTCTACCCGGGCGGCGTGTCCGAGTGCGAGCTGCTGCTCGCCTACGGCTACGTGAACTTCGCCTCCAAGGCCGGCCACCTGGCCGGCAACCACTTCGCGACCATCTACGAGGGCAACGAGAACCTGCGGGCGCTCGGCAAGAAGTTCCTCTGGGAGGGCGCGCAGGAGATCACCTTCCGCGTCGTCGACTGACGACGGCGGCCGGCCGCCCGACCGGGGGTACCCCCGGCCCGGGCGGCCGGCCGACACTGGAAGCACAGGACGGACTGCAAGCCGGCAGCGACCGGCAGAAATGAAAGGTGACGAGATGGCGTCGATCGGCATGGTCGGACTCGGGATCATGGGCCTTCCGATGGCCCGCAATTTGCTCGCGGCGGGCCACACCGTCGCCGGCTACGATCGCAACGAGGCGTCGTTGGCCAAGCTGGCGGAGGCCGGCGGGCAGGCCCGGGGCTCGATCGCTGAGATCGTGGCGGGGGCCGACATCGTGATCACGATGGTGCCGGACTCGCCGCAGGTGCAGGAGGTCGTCTGCGGTCCGGGCGGGATCCTCGAGACCGCGCCCGAAGGTCTGCTGCACATCGACATGAGTTCCATTCGCCCCGACGTCGCCGTCGAGGTTGCGGCGGCGTGCCGGGCCAAGGGCGTGCGCCCGCTGGACGCGCCGGTCTCCGGCGGCGAGAAGGGCGCGATCGACGCGACGCTGTCGATCATGGTCGGCGGCGAGCGGGCGGACTTCGACGCCGCGCGCGAGGTCCTGGAGGCCATGGGCAAGACGGTCGTGTATCTCGGCCCGTCCGGCTCCGGTCAGACGGTCAAGGCGGCCAACCAGCTCATCGTCGGCGGGGTGATCGAGCTGGTCGCGGAGGCAATCGTCTTCCTCGAGGCCTACGGCGTGGACACCGAGTCCGCCGTGCAGGTGCTCGCGGGCGGTCTGGCCGGCAACCGGATCCTGGACCTCAAGGCCGCCGGCATGCTGGCGCGCAGCTTCGAGCCGGGCTTCCGCATCGACCTGCACCACAAGGACATGGGCATCGTGACCGCCGCGGCCCGGGAGGCCGGCGTCGTCATTCCGGTGGGCGCGCTCGTCGCCCAGCTGATCGCCTCGGCCCGCGCCAACGGCGACGGCGGCCTGGACCACTCCGCGCTCCTGCGGGGAGTCGAGCGGCTGTCCGGGCGCCAGACCGACTGAACCCGTTCTCCAGCCCGGCCCGGTGGCGCGGCTCCCGCGCCGCGGGCTTGGCGGACCGAAACGAAGAATCGAAGGTGGACACATGGCACGCATGACGGCAGCACAGGCCGCGGTGGCGATCCTCCGCAAGGAAGGCATCAGCCAGGCCTTCGGCGTTCCCGGGGCGGCGATCAACCCGTTCTACAAGGCCCTGAAGGACGACGGCTCGATCAAGCACATCCTCGCCCGGCACGTCGAGGGCGCCTCGCACATGGCCGAGGGCTACACCCGGGCCGCCGCGGGCAACATCGGCGTGTGCATCGGCACCTCCGGCCCGGGCGGCACCGACATGATCACGGCGCTGTACTCGGCGACGGCGGATTCCATCCCGATCCTGTGCATCACCGGTCAGGCGCCGGTCGCCAAACTGGACACCGAGGACTTCCAGAGCGTCGACATCGCCTCGATCGCCGCGCCGGTGACCAAGATGGCCAAGACCGTGCTCACCGGAGCCCAAGTGCCCGGCGTCTTCCAGAAGGCTTTCCAGCTGATGCGCTCCGGCCGGCGCGGGCCGGTGCTGATCGACCTGCCGTTCGACGTCCAGATGACCGAGATCGAGTTCGACATCGACACCTACGAGCCGCTGCCGATCGCCAAGCCGGCGATGACGGCCGCGCAGGCGGGCAAGGTGATCGACCTGTTGACGGCCGCCGAGCGGCCGGTCATCCTCGCCGGCGGCGGGATCTTCAACGCGGCCGGCGAGGCCGAGTTCGCCGAGTTCGCCGAACTGGTCGGCGTGCCGGTCATGCCGACCCTGATGGGCTGGGGCGTCCTGCCCGACGACCACCCGCTGCAGCAGGGCATGATCGGTATCCAGACGTCGCAGCGCTACGGCAACGCCTCGTTCCTGGAGTCGGACTTCGTCCTGGGCATCGGCAACCGCTGGGCCAACCGCAACACCGGCGACCTGGCCGTCTTCCGGGCCGGGCGCACCTTCGTCCACATCGACATCGAGCCGACCCAGATCGGGCGCGTCTTCGCGCCGGACTACGGCGTCGTCTCGGACGCCAAGGCCGCGCTCGAGGCGCTCATCGCCGTCGCGCGCGAGCGCCAGGCCGCGGGCACGCTGCCGGACCGGTCGCAGTGGGTGGCCGAGTGCGCGCAGCGCAAGGCGACCATGCACCGCAAGTCCCACTTCGACGCCGTCCCGCTCAAGCCGCAGCGGGTCTACGAGGAGATGGTCAAGGCCTTCGGCCGGGACGTGCGCTACGTCACCACGATCGGCCTGTCCCAGATCCAGGCCGCGCAGTTCCTGCACGTGTACGGCCCGCGCAACTGGATCAACTGCGGTCAGGCCGGGCCGCTGGGCTGGACGCTGCCGGCCGCGCTCGGTGTGCGCGCCGCGGACCCCGACGCGCTGATCGTCGCCCTGTCCGGCGACTACGACTTCCAGTTCCTGATCGAGGAACTCGCCGTCGGCGCCCAGCACAACCTGCCGTACGTGCACGTCGTGGTGAACAACGCCTACCTCGGCCTGATCCGGCAGTCCCAGCGCGGGTTCGACATGGACTTCCAGGTCCAGCTCTCGTTCGAGAACGTCAACTCGGACACCGGCGGCTACGGCGTCGACCACGTCAAGGTGGCCGAGGGCCTGGGCTGCAAGGCGATTCGGGTGACCCGGCCGGAGGACCTCGCCGGCGCGTTCGAGAAGGCGCAGGCGATGGCGACCGAGCTGCGGCTGCCCGTCGTCGTGGAGTGCATCCTCGAGCGGGTGACCAACGTGGCCATGGGCACGGCCCTGGACAACGTGAACGAGTTCGAGGAACTCGCCGCGAGCGCCACCGACGCTCCCGCCGCGATCACTCCCATCCCGGAGGCGTGACATGACCCGACTCGCCGCCAATTGTTCGTTGCTGTTCAAGGAGGTCGACCTCCTCGAGCGGCCGGCCGCCGCCCGGGCGGCCGGCTTCGAGGCCGTCGAGTTCTGGTGGCCGTGGGCGGTCGCCGTCCCGACCGACGCCGAGGTGGACGCCTTCGTCCGGGCCGTCCAGGACGCCGGGGTCGCCCTGATCGGGCTGAACTTCTTCGCCGGGGACATGCCCGGCGGGGACCGCGGCCTGGTCTCCTGGACCGGCCGCGAGGACGAGTTCGCCGCGAACGTCGGCGTCGTCGTCGAGATCGGCCGCCGGCTGGGCTGCCGGGCCTTCAACGCCCTGTACGGGAACCGGATCGACGGCGTCGACCCGGCCGAGCAGGACGCGACGGCGGTGGCCAACCTCCGGTTGGCCGCCCAGGCCGTGGCCGCGATCGACGGGACGGTCCTGCTGGAGCCGGTCTCAGGCGCCGCGGCCTACCCGCTGAAGACGGCCGCCGACGTCTTCGAGGTGCTGGCGAAGCTCGACGAGCCCAACGTCGGCTTCCTGTGCGACCTGTACCACCTGGCCGCCAACGGCGATGACCCGGATGCCGTGCTCGACGCCTACGGCGACCGGATCGCCCACGTGCAGATCGCCGACGCGCCCGGCCGGCACGAGCCCGGCACCGGCGACCTCGACCTGCCCAGGCTGCTCGGCCGAATCGCCGAGCGCGGGTACGGCGGCTGGGTCGCCGCGGAGTACGTGCCCGCGACGACGACGGCAGCCGGCCTCGACCGGCTGTGGGCGCTCGGCCGATGAGCTCCGACGGCGGCGGCGGCCGGGTGGTGATCGCGTCCGACAAGTTCAAGGGCACCCTCACCGCGGCCCAGGTCGCCGACGCCGTCGCCGCCGGGTTGCGCACGACGGCGCCGGCGCTCGCCGTCCGGGCCGTTCCGGTGGCCGACGGCGGGGACGGCACGCTGGACGCGGCGGTGCGGGCGGGGTTCGAGCGTCGGCCGGTGACCGTGCGCGGCCCGGTCGGCCTGCCCGTGCAGACGGCGTACGCCGTGCGCGGGGACACCGCGATCGTTGAATTGGCGGACGCCTGCGGCCTGGCCCGCCTGCCGGGCGGGGTGTGTGCTCCCATGCAGGCGTCCAGCCACGGCGTCGGCGATGTCCTGGTCGAGGTGCTGCGGGCCGGCGTGCGCCGGATCGTGCTCGGCGTCGGCGGGTCGGCGAGCAGCGACGGCGGCGCGGGGATGCTTCAGGCGCTCGGCGCTCGGCTGAGCGATCGGGCCGGCCGACCGCTGATGCCGGGCGGGGGGCCGCTGATCGGCCTGGATTCCGTGGACCTGACCGGGCTCCCGGCGGAACTGGCCGAGACCGAGATCATCCTGGCCTCGGACGTCGACAACCCGCTGCTCGGGCGGCGCGGGGCCGTGGCCGTGTACGGGCCGCAGAAGGGCCTGGTGGCGGGGCCCGCGGCCGACCTGGTGGAGGCCGGGCTGGCGATCTGGGCCGCGGCCCTCGGCCAGGCTACCGACACGGATCTCGCCGCCGCGCCCGGCGCCGGCGCCGCGGGCGGCGTCGGCTTCGCGGCGATGGCCGCGTTGGGCGCGACGATGCGGCCCGGGATCGACCTGATGCTCGACCTCGCCGGGTTCGAGACGGCGCTCGCCGGGGCCGGGTTGGTGATCACGGGGGAGGGGTCGATCGACGCCCAGACGCTGCGCGGGAAGGCCCCGGCCGGGGTGGCTCGCGCGGCGGCGGCCGCGGGCGTGCCCGTGGTTGCCGTCTGCGGGCGGTGCACCATTGACGCCGCCGAGGCGCGCGCGGCCGGCATCGAGCGCGTGTATCCGCTCACGGACATCGAGCCCGATCTCGAGATCTGCCGGCGGGACGCCGGACCGCTGTTGACGCGGATCGCCGCGCGGGTCGCCGCGGAGTGGCTGTCATGACCCCCGTGCTCGCGCTCGGCGCGCTGGGCGGCACCATCGCGATGGGCGCGGCCGAGGCCGAGGCGGCCGGGCCGGTGGTGCCCGCGTTCGAGGCGTCGGCCATCGTCGCGGCCGTGCCGGCCCTCGGCGAACTCGCCCGCGTTCGGGCGCACACCATCTGCAACGTCGGTTCGCCGTCGGTCACCTTCGACGCCGTGCTCGCGGCCCACGCCTGGGCCGAGGCGGAAATCGCCGCCGGCGCCGCCGGCGTCGTCCTCACCCACGGCACCGACACGATCGAGGAGACCGCCTACCTGCTGGACCTGCTGTGGACCCGGCCGGAACCGGTGATCCTCACCGGCGCGATGCGGTCCCCGGCCGAGCCGGGCGCCGACGGTCCGGCCAACCTGCTCGCCGCTGCGGTGGCGGCGCTGGACCCCGCCCTGCGGGGCCTCGGTGCGCTGGTCGTGCTGGACGACGCGATCCACCTCGCCGACCGCGTCACCAAGACCCATGCGCTCGCCGTCTCCGCGTTCGCCTCGCCCTGGGGCGCGCCGATCGGGCGGATCGAGGAGGGCCGCGTGGTGCTCGACTTCCTGCCCGCCCGGCCGCGGCCCGCGCCGTTGTCGGTGCCGGGGCCGGCGGGGGTGCCGGGGCCGGCGGACTGCCGGCCGGTCCGGGTGGCCCTGATCGAGGCCTGCCTCGGCGACGACGGCGCGCTGATCGATGCCGCCGCCGACACGTTCGACGGCCTGGTGATCGCCGGCGTCGGGGCGGGGCACGTCTCCGCCGCCGCAGCCGAGATGGTCAGCAAGGCCGTCGATCGGATCCCCGTCATCGTGGCGACGCGAACCGGGGGCGGGCGGACGGCGTCGCGCACCTACGGCTACGTCGGGGCCGAAGTGGACCTGATGCAGCGCGGCGCCGTGATGGCGGGGAGCCTGACCGCCCGCAAGGCCCGGCTGCTGCTGTGGGTCCTGCTCGGGCTGGGTGCGTCCCGGGACCGGATCGCGGCCGAATTCGCCCTGCGCGGCCGGACGGCCCGATAACTGCCGAGGTAGATCCGTCCGGTCGTCGTCATCCCGGCCGGGCGACCGTGCGGATCTTCCTCGACCCGCACGGATCTACCTCGGCGGGCCTTAGGGTCGGAATATGAGCGAACCGGCCCCGAGCGCCCGGGTGGACGCGTGGCTGTGGTCCGTGCGGCTGTTCAAGAGCCGGTCCCAGGCCACCGCCGCGGTCAAGGCCGGGCATGTGCGCGTCAACGGCGAGCGGGCCAAGCCGGCGACGAACGTCAAGGTGGGCGACCGGATCATCGTGCGGTCCGGCCCTGCCGACCGGATCGTCGTCGTGCAGCGAGTGCTGTCGAAGCGGGTCGGGGCGCCCCAGGCCGCGGAGGCGATGATCGACCAGAGCCCACCGCCGCCGCCGCGCGAGGCGCTGATTCCGTTGGGCTTGCGCGACCGCGGGACAGGCCGGCCGACCAAGCGCGACCGCCGCGAGATCGACCGCCTGCGCGGCCGGGGCTGACGGGCGGCGGCCGCCGCCCGCCGCCGCTCTCAGGCCGCGGGCGGCTCGCCCTCCTCGCGGAGGCGAGGCTCGGTCCGCAGCGCGGGCCGCACCCCGGACTTGTCCGCATAGAACGCGCGGATGACGTCCATGTCGGCGGCGACGTCGCCGGTCAACTTGATGGTCGGGCCCAAACCCGTCGTCATCGTCGGCCGGTCCACGTAGGCGAGCGTCACCGGTAGACCCGTGCTGCGGGCGATCCGATAAAAGCCGGACTTCCAGTACTGACCCGCCCCCCGCGTCCCCTCGGGCGTGATGACCAGCGAAATCGTGCCCTCGCGGCGCAGTCGCTCGACGACGGCTTCGACGAGTCCGGCCGGGTTTGCTCGGTCGACGGGGATCCCGCCCAGGGCCCGCATGATCGGCCCGGCGGGGCCGCGGAAGAGCGAGGCCTTGCCGAGCCAGCAGATCCGCAGGCCACTGCTCCACGACACGGCGAGCATGAGGACGAAGTCCCAGTTCGAGGTGTGCGGCGCAGCCACGAGGATGCTCGGCCCGGCCGGCAGGACTTCGTTGCGCAGGGACCAGCGGGACACCCGCCAGTACGCAGCGGCGGTGGCCCGCCCGAGGCGCGGGGCGGTGCTCATGCGCTCACCGTACCGGAGCCGCCGCGGGTCCCCGGCGTGCGGTTCGTTTGCTCGGGCGGCCCGCCGCTGCAGCAACAGCCGCCGCGGCCAACTGCTTGGCGCGGCCGGACATGTCCGGGACCATGGTGAACGTGTCCCGGTCCGGATTGCCTGTCGCGCTCGGTATCGACGTCGGCACGACGAACATAAAGGCTGTCGCCGTCGAGTTCGGCCCCGGCGATCCCCGGGTACTCGGCCGGGCCGGCCGTCCGACGCCGGGCGCCGTCGACGAATTGGTCGCCGCGGCGCTCGCGGCGGTCCAGGCGTGCCTGGCCGGACCGACGGTCGCGCCGGCGCGGTCGCGGATCCGGGCCGTCGGCGTCGCCTCGATGGCGGAGACCGGCGTGCCCCTCGACGCGGCTGATCGGCCGCTGACGGACCTGGTCGGCTGGGCCGACACGCGGGCGGCGAGCCTCCTGGATCCGCTGGCGGACGCCGTCGGCGCGACGCTCGGCGCCCCGCCGGCCGCGGACACCCGGGCCGGCGCCCCGCGATCCGGCGCCCCGCGATCCGCCGGGCCGCGATCCGGCGCCCCACCGCCGGACCCGATTCCGCCGGCCGCCGGCCTCGACGCGAGTGCCGCCGCCTTTGTGGCAACCGGGGTGCGGCTCGGTCCCAAGCCCCCGCTGGCGAAGTGGTTCTGGTTCGCCCGCAATGAGCGGGCGCTCTGGTCGCGGGTGCGGCGCTGGGCCGGCGCGGGCGACGTCGTCGTCCACGCCCTGACCGGGCGGTACGTGACCGATCACACCTTGGCCGGCCGGACCGGTGCCCTCCGGCTGGGGGCCGAAGCCTTCGATCCGGGCCTGGCCGCGGTCGGCGGACTGGACCCCGATCGGCTGCCGACGATCGCCCGCCCCGGCGAGCCCGCCGGCCGGGTCCGGCCGGGTGCCTTCGTCGACGCCGGGATCCCGCCCGGCGTGCCGGTCTTCGCGGCCGGTCACGACCACGCCGTCGGCGCGTACGCCGCCGGCGTCCGCGCCCTGGGCGACGTCGCCGACTCGCTCGGCACCTCGGAGTCGGTCTACGCGGTGGTCGACGACGTCCCGCCCGCCGCCCGGCCGGGCGTCGCCGCTCAGGGCATGTCCGTCGTCACCACGGTCGACGGGGACCGGATGGCCGTCGTCGGTGGGTCGCCTGCCGCGGGGCGCCTGATCGCCTGGTGGTGCGACGTCGTCGCCCGGGATCGGACGCCCGCCACCGTTTTCGACGACGCGAATCCGGCGGCGCCGCCTGGGGCGTTGGTGCTGCCGTACCTGCTCGGCCGGCAGGCGCCCGGCCCGGATCCGGACGCCCGGCTGGCGGTGGTCGGGCTCGGCGCGGACGACGGACCGGGCGTGTTGGCGGAGGCTTTGCGCCGGGGGCTCGTGCTGCACGCGCGGTGGCTGATCGAGGCGGCGCTCGGCGTCGGCCGGCTGCCGGCCGGCCGGCCCGGCAAGGCCGGCGCGGCCGGCGCGCCCCTCGCCGCGGCGCACGCGGGCCCGGCGACCGGTCCGCTCATCACCCTGCTGGGTCGGCCGACCGGCAACCTGGCCTGGATGCGTCGCAAGGCCGAGTTGACGCCGGGGACCGCCGTGCGGGTCGCCGAGCCCGACGCCGTCGGGGCGGGCGCCGCCCTCGTCGCGGCGGAGCGGGCCGGGCTTGCCGTGGGGCGGCTTGACGTGCAGCCGATCGCCGTCGAACCCGATCTCCGGGCAGTGGAACTGTACGAGGCGTTTCGCGCCGCGGTGCGCCGCGCGCACTGAACGGGCGGGCACCGGAGCCGCGGGTCCGCGCCGGCCCGCAGGCGCCCGGCGGGGCCGGGCGTGCCGGGCGCGGCGGGTGGGAGCCGGCCTCCCGCCGATGCCGTTGGCGGCACGCAGGTATCAAACCGGCCGCTACCACCTCCTATGGTCATAAGCCTCATCCCAGGACGAGACCAAACGGAAGGAGCGGCCATGGCTCGGGTGGAGACGGAGCAGTCGCGGGCGCCATCGTGCCGGTCCGGGGGAAAGCCCGACGGTGCCCGCGACGGCGAAACGGGCGCCGGGCGATGACGTTCTTCCCGGGCAATGCCAAGAAAGTCCGAGCCAATGCAGCGGCGTTGCGGGCCGAAGCGAGGATATTCGCCGCCGCGGCCGAACGAGTCTCCGACATCAACCTCAATGCTTGGGACTCGCCGGCGGGCCGGGCCGCGAGAGCTGCCCGCGACGGCCGGGCCGACGACCTGCGCGGCGCTTCGGCCGCCTACCAGCAGTGCGCCGATGCGCTCGATTCCTGGGGAATTTGGCTTGCGATGCTGGAGCAGCGCATCGACGACGCGCACACCAAGCTGAGCGCCGTCGTCCGAATCGGGGCAGCAGCCCTGCCGCGCATCCCAGCGGCCTATGAGACATTCCAGTCGGAACGCGCGGTCGTGATCGAGGACTATGCCCGCTATGCAAGGGCCGCCGAGGAGGAGATTCTGGCCGCGGCGAATATGGCGGCGGAGCACGGCGGCGGCGGTCCCTTTCAGATGAGCGCGGTGATCGACGACTTCGGCGACGCCGAACGCATGGATCGGAAGGCTCGCCTCGACGGTCAGGTCGACCTCTCCGACGCCGGGCTGGATCCGTTACTCATTGACCAGGGCGATGCATCTGACTGTTGGTTCCTCGCCGCATTAATGTCGCTGGCGGCCGGGCCGGGCGGCACCGATTCATTCGCGACCACATGCAGTGGGACGACGACCGGAAGGGGTACTGGGTCACCCTCTACGACGGCGGCGAACCGAGGATGTACCTCGTCGACAGCGTGTATGGTGACGGCGCGGGTCAGGGCGAACTCCGGCCGAACTGGGCCTCGGTTTACGAGGCTGCTCTTGTCCAGCACATGGGGTCGCCCGGCGCGATCGACGGCGATTACCCGAGCAAGGCGTTCAGAATGCTTACGGGCAACAGCGCGCAAGAGGAAAGGGCAGATATCGACGAGATTCGGGAAGCACTGGCCGCCGGGAAACCGGTGTGCGTCGGTTCGCAGAATCCATGGGCACCCGGGCCTTTCACCATCGGTACCAGGGCGCCAACGGTGACCGCTCCGGTCGAGAATCCGCCGGGGCAATGGACCACGATCGAGTTCGACATTGCCGACAGCCACGCCTATTCGGTGCTGCAGGTGGATGAGGACTCCAACGTCTACCTCGCCAATCCCTGGGGTCCGCAGAACGCGGCCGACGGTGGCGGGGTCATCAAATTGACCCCGGACCAATTCCAGGATGCTTTTCCGGATCAGAGTATCGGCGGCAACATTCCGCGGGGAGTCACGATGGAGGAGTGGCGTGCATTCACCAATCGAAGCGACGGCTGACGCGGGACGTCGGGTGCCGCGGTGGATCGGCCTTGCCGTGGTGGGACTCGGGCTCTACCTTCTGCTCGCGGTCGCCGACGCGGTGGAATACAACGCACAGTGGTGGCATGCGGCGGCGGTGCTCTTGATTCCCGCAGCAATCCTCGGGTATGCGGTGGCGCGGGCTCGAGCCGACCGGGGGCTGCCGGCATTCTGGCCCGTGCTCGGGGTCGGCCTCGTGACCAGCACGCTCGCGATGCTCGTCTGCGCTTACGGCATCGCGAGCCGTAGGTCGAATCTTCCCCGTGACTACAACACGCGGCTGGGGTGGGGCACCGGTCGGTTCTGGTCCGAATTTGACCCTGAACTTCGATTTGCCCTCCTCAGCGTTGCGTTGTGGTGGCTTGCCGTCGTGGTCGGGGCGCGCGCGGGGCGCCTGGGCCGGCGGTGGATCGGAGTGCTTCCGCTTGCGTTGGGGTTGGGCGCGGACGCGCTCCTGTCCTTTGTTGTCGCCGGGGCCGCGGAGGGCGAA
>JAVBMU010000092.1:0-16590 GCA_031552185.1 Cellulomonadaceae bacterium
GCCAAGTACTGACTCGCCGGCCCAAGGTACTGACTCGCGACGCATCACCTTGCGTCCACCGCCACCCGAGCGTGCCGCGATGCGCGAGGTAGAGCCACGGCGCGCGAGGTAGAGCCGTAGCGCGACCGACACGCCGGTCCCGCGACGCCACGGATCTACCTCGGCCTCGCCGGCTCTCTCGGCGCGCGCGCCGGCCGGGGCCACCCCCCTCGTAGACTCGGCCCGTGACCATCGACGACGCCGCGGCTGCCGCCGCACCGACCGCCACCGGCGCTCACCTGCGCCGGGGCCCATTACGCCCGGGCGACAAAGTGCAGCTCACCGACTCGCGCGGGCGAATGAACACGATTGTGCTGGCCGCGGGCGCCGCATTCCACACCCACCGGGGCTACTTCCGCCACGATGACCTGATCGGCCGCCCCGAGGGCACGGTCATCGTCAACACGGCGGGCATCGAATACCTGGCGTTGCGCCCGCTGTTGTCCGACTACGTCCTGTCCATGCCGCGCGGCGCCGCGGTGGTGTATCCGAAGGACGCGGGCCAGATCGTGGCGATGGCGGACATTTTCCCGGGTGCGGTGGTGGTCGAGGCCGGCGCCGGTTCCGGCGCCCTGAGCCTGTCCCTGCTGCGGGCGGTCGGGGACACCGGCACGGTGCACTCGATCGAGCGCCGGTCCGATTTTGCCGACATCGCCCGGGGCAATGTGGAGGCGTTCTTCGGCGGCCCGCACCCGG
Organism: Cellulomonadaceae bacterium; assembly: GCA_031552185.1. Classification (GTDB taxonomy): domain Bacteria; phylum Actinomycetota; class Actinomycetes; order Actinomycetales; family Cellulomonadaceae; genus JAVBMU01. The sequence continues at coordinate 736 of JAVBMU010000092.1, forward strand.
CGTGGCGGCTCGACGTCGGCGACCTCGCCGAGGTGCTGCCCACGGCGTGGGCGCCCGGCGCCGTGGACCGCGTGGTGCTGGACATGCTCGCCCCCTGGGAGAACCTCGATCCGGTCGCGACGGCGCTGGTTCCCGGCGGCGTACTGATCAGTTACGTCGCCACCACCACGCAACTCTCGCGGCTCGCCGAGGAGGTCCGGGCGGACGGGCGGTACGCGGAGCCGGCCGCGTGGGAGACGCTCATTCGTGGCTGGCACCTTGAGGGCCTCGCCGTGCGGCCGGAGCATCGCATGATCGGGCACACCGGATTCCTGCTCAGCGCCCGGCGCCTCGCCGACGGGACCGCGCCGCCGCTGCGCAAGCGGCGCCCCGCCAAGGGCGCTTACCCGGTGGACGAGCAGTGGACGGAGGAGGAGTTGGGCGAACGACCGGTCTCCGACAAGAAGGTCCGCCGGGTCCGTCGCGACATCGGCCGACCGGCCGCGCCAACCGAGTGAGCGGACGCGGGCGGCGAGCCGCTCCGCGTGCGCACGCAAGAATTGTGCCTAGGGTCGATTCCCCGACCGCTCGTGCCACGCTTTCGACCGCTAGAGGGGAGACCTCATGAGTGAGATCTTCGACCGGGAACCCACCCGGCCCGCCTCCGACGTAGCCCGGGAGATCGCCCTGCTCTCCGCCCGCAACGAACGCCTCGCCGAGGCGTTACGGCTGGCCAGAGACCAGATCGTCGAACTCAGGCGCCAGATCGACGATCTGGCCAAACCGCCGGGCACGTACGCCACTTTCGTCTCGGCGCACGACGACGGATCGCTGGACGTTTCGGCCTCGGGGCGCAAGATGCACGTGGGCGCGAGCCCCAGCATCGACGTCACCGGGCTGCGCCCGGGCCAGGAGGTCAAACTTAACGAGGCGATGACGGTGGTCGCGGCCGGTGGCTTCGAACGCACCGGTGAACTGGTCACCGTGAAGGAACTGCTCGACGAGGACCGCGCCCTGGTGGTCGGCCGGGCGGATGAGGAACGCGTCGTCCGGCTGGCCGGCTCCGTCCCGATCGGGGCGCTGCGGGTCGGTGACTCGCTGACCATCGACACCCGCAGCGGCTTCGTCTTCGAGGTCATCCCGAAGTCCGAGGTCGAGGAGTTGGTGCTCGAAGAGGTGCCGGACATCACCTACGAGGAGATCGGCGGTCTCGGCCCGCAGATCGAGCAGATCCGCGACGCCGTCGAGCTTCCGTTCGCCCACCCGGACCTCTTCCGCGAGCACGGCTTGCGGCCGCCCAAGGGCGTGCTGCTGTACGGCCCGCCGGGCTGCGGCAAGACGTTGATCGCGAAGGCGGTGGCGAACTCGCTCGCGGGCACCGTCGCGGCCAAGGGCGAGGGCGCGGTGGACGGCGCGAAGACCTTCTTCCTGAATGTCAAGGGCCCCGAGTTGCTGAACAAGTACGTCGGGGAGACCGAACGCCACATTCGCCTGATCTTCGCCCGGGCCCGGGAGAAGGCGTCCCAGGGGACGCCCGTCGTGGTCTTCTTCGACGAGATGGAATCGCTGTTCCGGACCCGCGGGACGGGCCTGTCCTCGGACGTCGAGACGACGATCGTGCCCCAGCTCCTGGCCGAGATCGACGGCGTCGAACGGCTGGACAACGTGATCGTGATCGGCGCCTCCAACCGGGAGGACATGATCGACCCGGCCATCCTGCGCCCCGGCCGGCTTGACGTGAAGATCAAGATCGAACGGCCGGACGCCGAGGGCGCGCGGGAGATCTTCGGCAAGTACCTGACCGAGGACCTGCCGATCCACCCCGACGACCTGCGTCAGCACGGTGGGAACCAGCGCGCGGCGCTGGACGAGATGATCCGGGCCGCCGTCGAGCGGATGTACGCCGAGGACGAGGAGAACCAGTTCCTCGAGGTCACCTACGCCAGCGGGGACAAGGAGATCCTCTACTTCAAGGACTTCAACTCCGGGGCGATGATCCAGAACGTCGTCGACCGGGCGAAGAAGTCGGCCATCAAGGACCTGCTCGCGGGCGGGGCGCGGGGCATCCGGGTGGAGCACCTGCTCGCGGCCTGCGTGGACGAGTTCAAGGAGAACGAGGACCTGCCGAACACGACCAACCCGGACGACTGGGCGCGGATCTCCGGCAAGAAGGGCGAACGGATCGTCTTCGTCCGCTCGATCGTGCAGAAGAAGGGCGAGGGCTCGACGCCCCGCACGATCGACACCATCACGAGCACCGGGCAGTACCTCTGACGTCGTCCGCCGCTCCGAGCGCGGCCCGACCCGGAATAGGGTGAGGCCGTGACCGTTCGGCGTGTGATGGGGATCGAGACCGAGTACGGCGTGCTGCAACCGGGTCGGCCGCTGGCCAACCCGATGCTGATGTCGAGCCAGGTGGTGACGACGTACCGCGCCCTGGCCGCGCGGGACAGCGGCCGGCGGGGCCGGGCCAGGTGGGATTACGACGACGAGGACCCCCTCGCCGACGCCCGCGGGTTCCACCTGCCGCGCGCCGCCGCCCACCCGTCGCTGCTGACCGACGATCCGAACCGGGCGGCCCCGGCGGGGCCGACGGCGGGCGGGGACGCGGCGTCGGGCGGGTCCGCCCCGGTCGACCCGGCGCCGACCCTGGTGGACGCCGGGCAGAAACGGGCGCGGCCAACGGTCGAGGAGTACGACGACCCGAGCGCGGCCAACGTCATCCTGACCAGCGGGGCCCGGCTCTATGTGGACCACGCCCACCCCGAGTACTCCTCGCCCGAGGTGACCAACCCGCGCGACGCCGTGTGTTGGGACGCCGCCGGCGAGCGGGTGGTGCTCGCCGCGGTGCGGGAACTCGCCGGGCAGCCGGGCGGCGACATCGTGTGCTACAAGAACAACGGCGACGGCAAGGGTGCGAGCTACGGCACGCACGAGAATTACCTCGTCGAGCGGGCCGTCCCGTTCGGGCAGATCGTCGACGTCCTGACGCCGTTCCTGGTCACCCGACAGGTGTTCGCCGGATCGGGCCGGGTCGGGCTGGGTCAGCTCGGTCAGGAGGCCGGATTCCAGCTCTCCCAGCGGGCGGATTACATCGAGGCCGAGATCGGGCTCGAGACCACGCTGCGCCGGCCGATCGTCAACACCCGCGATGAGCCGCACGCGGACCGCAAGCGCTGGCGCCGGTTGCACCTGATTCTGGGCGACGCGAACCTGTTCGAGACCGCCACGTTGCTCAAGACGGGGACCACCGCCCTCGTCCTGTGGTTCGTGGAGCAGGCCGAGGGCCTACCGACCGCAGCATCGGACGCCATCGCGAGCCTGCGCCTGGCCGACCCGGTGGGGGATCTGCACCGGGTCAGTCGCGATCTCGACCTGACCGAGCGGCTGCGCCTGGCCGACGGCCGCGAGCTGACCGCCCTCGAGATCCAACTGCGCTACCTGGAGGTGCTCGAATCCGTGCTGGGGGAGTCGGTCGACGCCGCCACGCGGGAGATCCTGGACCGCTGGCGCTCGGTGTTGGACCGGTTGGGCACCGACCGGCAGGCCTGCGCCCGCGACGTCGAATGGGTCGCCAAGCTGCGGATTCTCGAGGCGATGCGGGCCCGGCACGGCCTCCAATGGGGCAGTGCCCGGCTGGCGGCGACGGACCTGCAGTGGTCGGACGTGCGGCCGGAGCGCGGCGTCTACCACCGGCTGCTCGCCGCCGGGGCGGTCGAACGGGTGGTCGACGAGCGCCATGTGGTCGCGGCCGTGCAGCACGCGCCCGAGGACACCCGGGCGTTCTTCCGCGGCGAGGTGATGGCCCGCTACGGCGACCAGGTGACCGCCGCGAGCTGGGACTCCGTGATCTTCGACGTGCCGGGCTCGCAGGCCCTGCAACGGGTGCCCATGCTGGACCCGTTGCGCGGCACCCGGGCGCACATCGGCGCCCTGCTGGATGCCAGTGCGGACGCGGGCGAACTCCTGACCGGGCTGGCTCTACCGGGGTAGTCACCACCAACTAGGCTGGCGTTCGGGCAACTGCCCGGAACCAGACGAGCCCACCGGCTCCGGGCCGGTGGTAGAGGAGGCAGTCATGGCCGAGCGGGTGAACACGCAGCACGATCGGCGCCCGGGCGACGAGCCCGAGGAGCCCACACCGACCCCGCCCCCCGCGGCGCAGGGTCGGGACACGGATGTCGACGCGCTGCTCGACGAGATCGACGACGTGCTGGAGACCAACGCCGAGACGTTCGTGCGGGGCTTTGTTCAGAAGGGCGGGCAGTAACAGCCAATGAGCATCGACCGCCCCGGCCGGCTCCCGGCCGCCTTCCTGACCCCCGGCACCTCCTCGTTCGTCGATTTCCTCGCCGGGCACGCACCGGACCTGTTGCCGTCCGCCCGGGCGACGGCTCCCGGCCCGGTGCCGAACGCCCCGACGGCGACCACGATCGTCGCGCTGACGCTCGGCGTCGACGGCTCGGCCGGCGTCGTCATGGCCGGTGACCGGCGCGCGACGATGGGCTCGCTCATCGCCAGCCGGGAGATCGAGAAGGTCTTCGCGGCCGACGAGTTCTCCGCGGTGGGGATCGCGGGTTCGGCGGGGGTGGCGGTCGAGTTGGTTCGGCTCTTCCAGTTGGAACTCGAGCACTACGAGAAGATCGAGGGCTCGCTGTTGTCCCTGGACGGGAAGGCGAACCGGCTGGCGACCATGATCCGGTCCAACCTCGCCCTCGCCCTGCAAGGGTTGGCGGTGGTGCCCGTCTTCGCGGGGTATGACCTGGACCGTGACCGCGGCCGGATTTACTCCTACGACGTCACCGGCGGCCGGTACGAGGAGCGCGACCACCACAGCGTCGGCTCGGGGTCCGTGTTCGCCCGCGGGGCGCTGAAGAAGCTGTGGCGGCCCGGCCTGGACCGGGAGGGCGGCGTGCGGGTCGCCCTGGAAGCGCTGTACGACGCCGCCGACGACGACTCTGCGACGGGCGGTCCGGATCCGGTTCGGCGGATCTGGCCGGTGGTCGCCGTCGTGACGGACGCGGGCTACGTCAGGGTGGGGGACGATGAACTGGAGGCGATCGTCGCGGCGATCATCGACGAGCGCCGGGCCGGTGCCGGAAGGGGCGAAACCGCATGAGCATGCCGTTCTACGTCTCACCCGAACAACTGATGAAGGACCGCGCCGACTTCGCCCGCAAGGGCATCGCGCGCGGTCGGTCGGTCGTGGTCCTGACCTACGACGACGGCATCGCGTTCGCGACCGAGAACCCGTCCCGCGCGCTGCACAAGATCTCCGAGATCTATGACCGGATCGCCTTCGCGGCGGTCGGCAAGTACAACGAATTCGAGAACCTGCGGGTGGCGGGCGTGCGCTATGCGGACCTGCGCGGCTATTCCTACGACCGGGCCGACGTGAACGCCCGCGGGCTGGCCAACGCCTATGCGCAGACCCTCGGCACGGTGTTCACCACCGAATCGAAGCCGCTGGAGGTCGAATTGGTGGTCGCGGAGGTCGGCGTCGGCCCTGATCAGGATCAGCTGTACCGGATCTCCTACGACGGCTCGGTGGCCGACGAGCGGGGATTCGTGGTGATGGGCGGCTCGGCCGAGCAGTCCGCCCGCGTGGTCACCGAGCGATGGGAGGCGGGGATGGCCCTGCGCGACGTGTTGCGGTTGGGCATCGAGGTGTTGGGCACCGGCCCGCACAGCGACAGCGAGCCCCGCCGGCTCGCGGCAAACCAACTCGAGGTCGCCGTGCTGGAGCGGACCCGCCCCCGGCGGGCCTTCCGCCGGCTCAGCGCCGCCCAGATCGAGACGTTGACCGGCTCCGGTCGCGGCCGGAAGGGCTGAGCCGACGGTGGACCGGCGGATCTTCGGCCTGGAGACCGAGTACGGCGTGACCTGCGCCTCCGAGGACGGGCGTGGCCTGTCCGCGGACGAGGTGGCGCGCTACCTGTTCCGCAAGGTGGTCGCCTGGGGGCGCTCGTCGAACGTGTTCCTGCGCAACGGGTCGAGGCTCTACCTCGACGTCGGCTCGCACCCCGAGTACGCCACCGCCGAGTGCGACGACGTGCGCCAGTTGGTCGCCTACGACCGCGGCGGCGAGCGGATTCTGGAGGGCCTGATCGACGACGCCCAGCAGCGCCTCGCCCACGAGGGCTTGCCCGGGCGGATTCACCTGTTCAAGAACAACACCGACTCGGCGGGCAACTCCTACGGCTGTCACGAGAATTACCTGGTGCGGCGGCAGGGCGATTTCGCCCGGCTCTCGGACATCCTGGTGCCGTTCCTGATCACCCGTCAGGTCCTGACCGGCGCCGGCAAGGTGCTGACGACGCCGCGCGGCGCGGTCTACTGCCTGTCCCAGCGGGCCGACCACATCTGGGAGGCCGTCTCGAGCGCGACCACCCGGTCCCGGCCGATTATCAACACCCGGGACGAACCGCATGCCGACGCCGAGAGCTACCGCCGACTGCACGTCATCGTCGGCGACTCCTCGATGGCCGAGACCACCACCATGCTCAAGGTCGGCACCACCGACCTCCTGCTGCGGATGGTGGAGGCGGGCGTTCCCATGCGGGACCTGACCCTGGAGAACCCGATCCGGTCGATTCGCGAGATCAGCCACGACATGACCGGCAAACACCCGGTGCAACTGGCCAGCGGCCGGACCGCGACCGCCATCGACCTGCAGGGTGAATACCTGCAGCGGGTGCGGGACTTCGTCGACGCCGGCGCGCCGGCCGGACCCGTCGTCAAGCAGGTGTTGGACCTGTGGGAGCGCGGGCTGCGCGCGCTGGAGACCGGCGACCTCACGCTCGTCGACCGGGAATTGGATTGGGTGATCAAGCTCCGCCTGATCCAGCGCTACCAGGCCAAGCACGGCCTGGCCCTCGACGACCCCCGGATCGCCCGGCTCGACCTGGCCTACCACGACATCTCGCGGACCGAGGGCCTGTACAACCTCCTGGCCGCCCGGGGCATGGTGGAGCGGATCACGACCGACATCGAGATCTTCGAGTCGACGGCGATCCCACCGCAGACCACCCGTGCCAAGCTCCGGGGCGACTTCGTCCGGGCCGCCCAGGATGCCCGCCGGGACTACACCGTCGACTGGGTCCATCTGAAGCTGAACGATCAGGCGCAGCGCACCGTGCTCTGCAAGGATCCGTTCCGAAGTGTGGACGAGCGGGTGGAACGGCTGATCGAGTCGATGTAGCGGTTCGGCGAACCCGGCGTGCCGAACCGGGGAAGCCGGTGCCGACCTGGACATCTGTCGCGTACGATCAGCGGGATGTCTTCCGTGCGCCGCGCCCTTCGAGCCCTCCTGCCGGTGGTGCTTGTCGTGACGGCGGCCGGGTGCGCGGAGGCGCCGCGAGGCCCGGCCGAGCAGCCGATCAACGTGACGGGCACCGCCGGCGAGCCGCCGATCATCGACTTCACTCCGCCGCTGGCGGTCCCGGCGCCGAGGACCGAGGTGGTCTGGCCGGGCACCGGCCCTCGGTTGGTCGAGGGCGGGCCCGTGTTGCTGAACATCTATGCCCAAAGCGGCCGCGACCGCACGGTGCTGCAGAACACCTTCACCGACGCTCCGGTGTGGTACGCGATGACGAACCAGTCGCTCGGTAGACTCCGCGACTGCCTGCGCGGGCAGCGGGTCGGGGCCCGGGTGCTGTACGTCGAACAGGACGGCAAGGTCCCGGTGATCGCGGTCGTCGACGTGTTGCCCACGCGTGCGAACGGCAAGACGGTCGCGCCGGTCGCCGGGCTGCCGACGGTGACGCGCTCGAATACCGGCGCGCCGACGATCGGGGTGCCCAAACAGGCCGCCCCCGTCGACCTGGCCGTGCAGACCCTGATTCGCGGCACCGGGCCGCAGGTCGAGGTCGGGCACGTGGTCACCGTCCGCTTCGCGGGCCTCGCCTGGTCCACGGGCAAGCCGATGGACGAGAACTGGACCGCCGGCAAGGCGCCGATGTCGTTCATGATCGGGATCGGCGAGGTCAACGACGGCTGGGATCAGGGCCTGGTCGAGCAGACCGTCGGTAGCCAGGTGTTGCTGGTGGTGCCGCCGAGCCTGGGCTATGGCGGCACGAAGTCGGCGCTGGCGAACGAGACGCTGATCTACGTGGTGGACATTCTCGACACGCACGCGCCGGTCCAGGAAGAATCGGAGGACGCCGGCGACGCCGGCGCGAGTACCACGGAGCCGGCGACGCCGGCCGCCGCCTCGACGGGCGGGTAACCGGACGAAGGAGAACGGCTGATGGCGGTGGCCGTGCGCGTGATTCCCTGCTTGGACGTCGACGCCGGACGGGTGGTCAAGGGCGTCAACTTCCGTGACCTGCGCGACGCCGGGGACCCGGTCGAGCTCGCGGGACGGTACGACGCCCAGGGCGCGGACGAGCTGACCTTCCTGGATGTGTCCGCCTCGTCGTCGGGCCGCGAGACGACGATCGACGTGGTGCGGCGCACCGCGGAGGCGATCTTCGTCCCGCTCACGGTCGGCGGGGGCGTGCGGACGGCCGACGACGTGGACCGCCTGCTGCGGGCGGGCGCGGACAAGGTCGGGGTGAACACGGCCGCGGTCGCGCGGCCGGACCTGATCGCCGAGGTCGCGGACCGGTTCGGCAGCCAGGTGCTCGTGCTCTCGGTGGACGCGCGCCGGGTCACCGGCGACACCCGGACCGACTCCGGCTTCGAGGTCACCACCCACGGCGGCCGGCGGGGGACCGGCGTCGACGCCGTCGCCTGGGCCGTGCAGGCGGCCGAGTTGGGCGCCGGGGAGATCCTGCTGAACTCGATGGACGCCGACGGGACCACGGACGGCTTCGACCTGGAGATGCTGCGCGCGGTCCGGGAACGGGTCACGGTGCCGCTGATCGCCTCCGGGGGCGCCGGCACGGCCGAGCACTTCGCGCAGGCAGCGCTGGCCGGGGCGGACGCGATCCTGGCCGCGAGCGTCTTCCACTTCGGCACGTTGACGGTGGCCGACGCCAAGGCGGCGATGCGAGCGGCCGGCGTCGAGGTGCGGTGAACCTTCGCCTGCGCGCGGACCGAGCGCGGCAGACACCGGTGCACCGGTTGCCTTGATCCTCGGCGGCGCGGTCGGTGCGTTCGTCGCGCTACCGGCGCCCGCGGCGTTCGGTCGGGTCAGGCCGGCACCGGCAGGACCGCCGTGGCCGCGGCGACGTCGTCGGGAGAGCCGGCGAGGTCGACTCGGGCGTGGGCGCCGCGGCCGTAGATCCACAGCGCGATCTCGCCGGGCTCGCCGCGCACCACCACGGTGCCGGGCGCGCCGTCGCGGCCTCCCGACGGCGGTGACTTCAGCCGACGGCGCAGGCCTGTGTCCGCGATCGCGACGACGCCGGTCGGTACGGGGCGCAGGAACAGGCGGGCGCCGCCGGTGAGGTAGTGCCACAGCCCCGCCTGCAGGCCGATCGGCAACTCGCGCGGGGTGTCGTCGCCGGCGGCGCGGCGCACGTCCTCGGTGTGGACGAAGAACTCCAACAGGTTGACGGCCTCGCCGGCGAATTCGTACGGGCTCCACGAGCCCGGCCCGGCGGCGATGTCGGCAAGGAGTCGGTCCCATTCGCCCGCGGGGTCGGTCCAGGCGGGCTCGAGGCCGGCCCGCGCGGCGATGCGGCGCTCGGTCCAGTCCCGCGCGGCGGGCAGGACCTGGCCCGCCAGCGACCATGGGCGGCGCTCGCGGAGCAGCACGTGCGCGGCCAGGTGCCGTGCCCGCCACCCCGCGCACAGGGTAGGGCCGTCGGGACCGGCCCCGCGCAGCGTCTCGACCAGGATTCGCCGTTCGTGCGGATGCCATCGCATGGGGTCATCGTTGCATGCCGGCCCCGGCTCAGCGGAACTGGATGAGTACCACGCCCGGGGTGTGAGGCACCGCGAACGAACGAGAGGTATCGGCCGGCCGCCGCAGCCGGCGCCGCGCCCTGTGAGACGATCGAGGCGACCCCGTCGAAAGGACCAGACCGAGCCGTGCGCGCCCCCACCGACCAGCACACCCTGACCGGTTCGCGGCTGCGTCGTTCGCTGGCGCTGATGGGCCGGGGGATGCGGGCGGAGCCGCGGATCTATGTGCTGGCGGTCGCGTCGTCGGCGGTTTTCGGGGCGGCGACGGTCGCGGTGAGCCTCGCGGTGGGCTGGGCGACCGACGACGTCGTCGTGCCGGCATTGCAGGGCGACGGCGCCGCCCGCGGTCGGCTCGCGTTCGCGGTCGGGATCCTCGTCCTGGTGGCGGCGGTGCTCGCGGTGGGGGTGGCCGGTCGACGGGTCTTTGCGGGCTGGGGCTACGTGAATCTTCAGGCCCGGCACCGCCGGAACGTGACTCGCAAATACCTGCGACTGCCGCTGTCCTGGCATCGTTCCCATCCGGCCGGCCAGTTGCTCGCGAACGCGAGTTCCGACGTGGACGCCGCCACCGGTGTCTTCAACCCGCTGCCGTTCGCGCTCGGCGTCGTCGTGATGATTGCCGTCGCCGCGGTGATGCTCGTGCGCATCGACGTCTGGTTGGCCTGCGCCGCGCTGTCGGTGCTGCCCCTGGCGGTCGCGGCCAACCTGGTCTACCAGCGGCGCATGGACCCGGCGGCGACCCGGGCGCAGCAGCTCCGGGCCGAAGTGGCCGCCGCCGCGCACGAGAGCTTCGAGGCGGCCCTGCTGGTCAAGGCCCTCGGCACCGCCGACCGCGAAGAAGAGCGGTTCGCCGCCCGGGCCGCCGAGCTTCGGGACGCCAACGTCCGGGTCGGCACGGTGCGGGCGTTCTTCGACCCGGTCATCGAACTGCTGCCGTCGGTCGGGACGCTGCTGGTGCTGGGCATCGGGGCCGGGCGAGTGGCCGCCGGCGCGGTCGAGACCGGCGACATTGTCACCGCCGCGTTTCTGCTCACCCTGATGGCCGTGCCGGTCCGGGCGTTCGGCTGGGTGCTGGGCGAGCTGCCCCGCGGGCTGGTCGGCCACGACCGGATCAGCCGCGTGATCGACGCCGGCGGGGAACTGGCCGACGGCACGACGGCGCTGGGGGTCGGCCGCGGCGGAGCCGGGCCCGGCGGCGGACCGGCGGTCGGACCCGCCGAGGGAATGGCGGTGCGGCTCGAGGGCGTGGGCCTGGACGTTCCCCTCGGGCCGGACCTGGTGACCCTGCTCGACGACGTCCGGCTCGACCTCGCCCCGGGGACGACGGTGGCCGTCGTCGGTCCCACCGGGGCGGGCAAGACGACCTTGGTGTCTCTCCTGTCCCGGCTGAGCGACCCGACCCGCGGCCGGGTCCTGCTCGACGGCGCGGACCTGCGCACGATTCGGTCGGCCGATCTGGCCGCGCAGGTCGCGCTGGTGGCACAGCAGACCTTTGTCTTCGAGGACACGGTGCGGGCGAACGTCACCCTGACCGACGCCGCAGAGCCCGGCACCCCGACCGACGACGACGTGTGGCGGGCGCTGCACCGGGCTCGCGTCGATGACGTCGTCGCCGATCTGCCGGGCGGGCTGGACGCGCGGCTCGGCGAGCGGGGGGCCAACCTGTCCGGCGGGCAGCGGCAGCGGCTGGCCATCGCCCGGGCGCTGGTGCGCCGGCCCCGGCTCCTGGTGCTCGACGACGCGACGTCCGCCGTCGACCCACGGATCGAGCGCAGCATCCTGGCCGGGCTGCGGCGCGAAGCCGGCACGACGGGCGACGGCCAACGGGCGAGCGAGCTCAGCCCGGACGAGAGCCGGCCGGCCGAGCTCAGCCCGACGGTGGTGATGGTCGCCTACCGGATGTCGAGCGTGGCGCTCGCCGACGTCGTCGTGCACCTGGCGGGTGGTCGGGTGGTGGACGTCGGCAGTCACGCCGAGTTGCTGGCTCGCGATCCCGGCTACGCGGAGCTCGCCACCGCCTACGCGCGGGAGACCGAGCGGCGCGAGCGCCGGCTCGCGGACCTCGTCGAGCGCCCGCCGGCGCCGGCCGCGCCCGGCGGCGACGAGGGGGACGCGTCGTGAGCGCGCCCCGGATCGCGCCCGCCGCCGACCTCGGCGTCCTGGCGACCCTGCGCCGCGGGGTGCGGATCAGTCCGGAACTCATCGCCGGCGGGTGGGTGACGCTCATCCTGGCCGTCGTCGCGGCCGCCGGTCGGATCGTGGTGCCCATCACGGTGCAGCGGACCGTGGACACGGCGATCCTGGCGCCGACCGGTCCCGATGGCGGCCGCGTGGCCGGCCTGACGCTGCTTGCGGGCGCCTGCCTCGTCGTGGCCGGGCTGTGTTCCGCGCTCGTGAATGTCCGGCTGTTCCGATCCACCGAGGCGGGCCTGGCGAACCTGCGGGTGCGCGCCTTCCGGCACGTGCACGACCTGTCCATGCTCACCCAGGGCACCGAACGCCGGGGCGCGCTGGTCTCCCGGGTCACCTCCGACATCGACCAGATCACGATGTTCGTCCAATGGGGCGGCATCATGCTGCTGGTCTCGACGCTGCAGGTGGCCGCCGCGACGGCGCTGATGGCGGTCTATTCGTGGCAGCTCACGCTGGTGGTCTGGGGCTGTTTCCTGCCGCTGCTGATCGCCTTGCGGCCCGCGCAACGCCAGGTGAATCGGGCCTACGCGGCCGTTCGGGAGCGGACAGGGGCGATGCTCGGCGCGATCTCCGAGGCCGTGGTCGGCGCCGAGACGATCCGCGCCTATGGGGTTGCGGCCCGCACCGCCCGGCGGATCGACGACTCCGTCGAGGCGACTCGCCGGGCGCAGTTGCGGGCGCAGTTCCTGGTCTCGGGCGTGTTCACCGCCGGCGTGCTGGTCTCGAACCTGGTGCTGTGCGCGGTGGTGCTGGTCGGCGTCGGGCTCGGTGTCGGCGGCGCGATCACCACGGGCGAGTTGCTCGGCTTCCTCTTCCTGATCCAGCTCTTCACCGGGCCGGTGCAGCTCATGACGGAGATCGTGAACGAGTTGCAGAACGCCGTCGCCGGTTGGCGCCGGGCGCTCGCCATCCTGGACACACCCGTCGACGTCGCCGATTCCGGTCGGGTCGCCTCCCCGCGCGGCCCCGCCGCGCTGCGGTTCGAGGGGGTCCGGTTCGCGTATCCGGACGGGCCGGAGGTGCTGCACGGCCTCCACCTGGACCTGCCGGCGCGCACCTCAGTGGCCGTGGTCGGCGCCACGGGATCGGGCAAGACGACGATCGCCCGGCTGGTCACGCGGCTGGTCGATCCGACGGCGGGCCGGGTCGTGTTGGACGGGGTCGACCTGCGCGAACTCACCGTGGCGAGCCTGCGCGATCGGGTGGTGCTGGTGCCCCAGGAGGGGTTCCTCTTCGACGGCACCGTGGCGGCGAACGTCGCCTACGGGATCCGGGCCGCGGCGCCGCCGGGCGGTCCCCGGGCGGTCCGGGCGCGGGTCGAGGCGGCGGTCGACGCCGTCGGGCTGGGCGACTGGGTGCGCGACCTCCCGCGCGGGCTCGACACCCGGGTGGGTCAACGCGGGGAGGCGCTGTCCGCCGGGGAGCGGCAATTGGTCGCCATCCTGCGGGCTTATGTGGCCGACGCCGACCTCCTCGTGCTGGACGAGGCGACCTCGGCCGTCGATCCGGCCGCCGAGGTCCGGATCGCGCGGGCGTTGGCCTCGCTCACCGCGGGGCGGTCCACGCTGACCATCGCGCACCGGCTCTCGACCGCCGAAGCGGCCGACGTCGTCGTCGTGGTCGATGCCGGCCGGGTGGTGGAATTCGGTCCACACGCCGAACTCGCGGCCGCCGGCGGGGTCTATGCCCGGATGCACGCCGCCTGGGCCGCGACCACGCGCTGACCGCGCGCCGCCGGCGGACGCCGAGGTAGCGCCGCGACGCAGCTACCTCGGCTCGGGGGCAGAGGCGAATCCGGCGGGCGAGTGGGGGGCTCGGTCTGGCACGATTCGACCATGCCGTTCAACCCCATGACCCCCGCCGGCGCGGGCACGACCGCGCTACCCGCCGCCGTCGCCACCCGGCTGAAGCGGGACGCGAGCGGGCTCGTCGCCGCGATCGTGCAGGACGCCGAGAACCACCAGGTGCTGATGCTCGGCTGGATGGATGACGAGGCCCTGCACCGCACACTCGCCACGGGGCGCGCGACCTTCTGGTCGCGCTCGCGCCAGGAGTACTGGCGCAAGGGCGACACCTCGGGCCACGCCCAGTACGTCCGCTCGGTGGCGATCGATTGCGACGGCGACGCCCTGCTCGTGCGGGTCGAGCAGGTCGGGGCCGCCTGTCACACGGGGGCCCGGAGTTGCTTCGAGGCAGGCGGCGACCTCGGCGCCGTCGTCGGCCGGCGGCCGGACGCCGCGACGCCGTGACCGCCGCGGCCGAGTTGCCCTGGGGGAGCACCTGGCCGGCACTGCCCGAGTTCCGCCGGCGGGCGCAGTCGCGCCGGGTGGTGCCGGTGGTCCGTCGAGTCCTCGCGGACGGACTCGCTCCGATCGGCCTCTACCGGGCGCTCGCCCAGGGCCGGCCGGGCACCTTCATCCTCGAATCCGCCGAGGCGGACGGCCGGTGGGCGCGGTACTCGTTCGTCGGCGTGGCCTCCCGGGCGACCCTGACCTCGCGGGCGGGCCGGGCGGTCTGGACCGGCGACGTCCCGGTCGGCATTCCGACCTCGGGCGACGTCATCGACGTGCTCGGCGCGGCGCTCGCGGCGCTGCACACGCCGGCCGTCCCGGGGCTGCCGCCGTTCACGGGCGGGCTCGCCGGCGCCATCGGCTGGAGCGCGACGCGGCACTGGGAGCCCACCCTGCCGGCCGCGGCGCCGGACGAGCTGGGGCTGCCCGAACTGTCGCTGTGCCTGGCCACCGACCTGGCCGCCGTCGACCACCGGGACGGCACGGTGTGGCTGATCGCCAACGCGATCAACTTCGACAACACCGACGAGCGGGTGGACGAGGCGCACGCGGCCGCGGTCCGCCGCCTGGACGCCATGCAGGCGACGCTGGCCGCGGCCCGCCCCGAACCTGTCACGGTGCTCGTCGACGCCGTGCTCCCGGAGGTCGCGTACCGCAGCACCACCGCGCAATTCGAAGGCATGGTCGACGCCGCCAAGGCGGCGATCCGGGCCGGCGACGTGTTCCAGGTGGTCGTGTCCCAGCGACTCGATCTGGACTGCCCCGCCGCCCCGCTGGACGTGTACCGGAGCCTGCGGACCATCAACCCGAGCCCGTACATGTACGCCTTCGAACTGACCGACGCCGACGGCGGGCCGTTCGCCGTGGTCGGATCGAGCCCGGAGACGCTGGTGCGGGTCACGGGGCGGCGCGCGGTCACGTATCCGATCGCGGGCTCTCGCCCGCGCGGTGCCACGCCCGAGGAGGATCTGGCGCTGGGCGCGGACCTGCTCGCCGACCCTAAGGAGCGCGCGGAGCACGTGATGCTGGTCGACCTCGCCCGCAACGACCTCGCCCGGGTCTGCGATCCGGCGAGCGTCGAGGTGGTGGAGTTCGCGGCGACCCGCCGGTTCAGCCACATCATGCACCTGTGTTCGACCGTGGCCGGCACGCTGCGGCCGGACGCGGTGGCGCTGGACGCGTTCCGCTCGACCTTCCCGGCCGGCACGTTGTCCGGCGCGCCGAAGCCGCGCGCGATCGAGTTGATCGACGAGTTGGAGCCGGCGGCCCGGGGCATCTACGGCGGCACCGCGGGGTACTTCGACTTCGCCGGGAATATGGACATGGCGATCGCGATCCGAACCGCCGTCCTGCGCGCCGGGCGCGCGCATGTGCAGGCCGGGGCGGGGATCGTCGCCGACTCCGTGCCGGCGGCGGAGGACGCCGAGTCGCGGAACAAGGCGGCGGCCGTGGTGCGGGCCGTGCAGACCGCGGCGAGGCTCCGGGCGGCCCGGTGACCGCCGGGCCGGCGACCGGCGGGCCGGCGGCCCGGGGCGCGCGC
>JAVBMU010000063.1:0-29898 GCA_031552185.1 Cellulomonadaceae bacterium
GCGCGCCCCGCGGGGGGGGCCCCCGCCCCTCCCCCTGCATCTGTTGCGGTTCTCCCCGCAACCCCCCACCCACCCGGGGTTCCGCCGCGACGGGTTCGGCGCGGAGCGTCGTCGTCGGCGGCGACCGCCGGTGCCGGCGACGCTGTCAGTCGGCGCGTCGCGGCGGCGCGATCGGCGCGATCGGGCAGCCGGCGCAGGCCGGCGATGCGCCCGGCTCACAGGAGGTGCCGCAACCGCCGGCGGTCACGACGTCGAGCCGGCCGGTGCGTCGACCGTGCTCGACCATCGCCTCCACCAAGCCCACCGATAGCCCGAGGCTGCGGGCGACCTGACTGGGCGCCCGACCGGACCCGCACGCTGCGAGAACCTGCTCGAGCGTGCTGCCACCGCCCGGCGTGCGCCCACCGCCCGGCGTGCGCCCGCCGCCCGGCGTGCTGTCACCAGCCGGCGCGCGCCCAGGCCGCCGGTTTCCCCCAACCGGCGCGCGCACCGCACCCCCCGCCCGGCTCATAACAACCGGCCGATCTGGAACACCGCCACCGCGAGCACCCAGGCAAGGGTCAGCGAGGCGGCGACGGCCAGCAGCGCCGGTTTCCAGCCGAAGTTGCGCCGTTGCTCGGCCACCGTGGCTGCGCACGGCGTATAAGCGAGGACGAAGAGCATGAAGGCCGCCGCGGCGGCGCTCGCGTGCCCGCCCGAGGACGCGGTGAAGGAGGCATTGAGCTTTCGCCCCAGGTCGCCGGGCGCGTTCGGGGTCTCGGGCTCCTCCACCGCGTAGGACTGGGCCATGGCGCCGACGACGACTTCCTTCGCCACGAAGCCGGTGGCCAGCGCCGCCGAGGCGTGCCAGTCGCCGAAGCCGGCCGGGGTGAACACCGGGGCGATGGCCTCGGTGGTCCGCCCGTACAGCGAATCCTCGATCGGCGTGTCGCCGAAGGGTGCCCCCGCGAGCGGGATCGCGACCAGCAGCCACACCACGGCCAGCGTCGCGACGATCACCTTGCCCGCGCCGACGACGAAGTCCCGCAGCCGCAGGTACACCGAGGACCCGATCGGCGCGAGCCGCGGCCGCTGATAGGCCGGCAGATTGAGCACGAAGGGTTCGGGCTTCAGATCACGGAAGACCGTCCGTCGCAGCAGCACGCCGCCGACAATGATGAGCAGGACCGAGGCCAGGTACATGAGGAAGATGGCGGTGCCCGCGTGGTCCGGGAAGAACACCGTGGCCATCACGATGAAGACGATGAGCCGGGCCGCGCAGGAGGAGAACGGGATCAACAGTCCGGTCAGCAGGCGCTGGCGGGCGTTGGGCAGCGTCCGGGTCGCGGCGATGGCCGGCAGGTTGCAGCCGAAGCCGACGAGGAGTGGCAGGAACGCGCGCCCGTCCAGCCCCAGCGCTCGCATCAGGCGGTCGGCGACGAAGGCCGCCCGGGCCATGTACCCCGAGTCCTCCAGGACGGCCAGGGCCAGGAACATAATGCCCATCGGCGGAATGAACGTGGCCACGGTCGTGATGCCGGCCAGGATGCCGTCGTTCAGGAAGCCGGCGATCCAGGTCTCATCGAGCTGGATCAGGCCGAGGAACCAGGTCAGGGCGCCGCCCACCCCGTCGGTCATCGCCACGTCGATCCAGTCCTGCAGCGGCGCGGCCACCGTGGTCGTGAGCTGGAAGACCAACCACATCACCCCGAGGAACAGCAGAATGCCGAACCAGGGGTTGAGCAGTGCGCGATCGACGACGTCCGAGCGGGTTTCGGCGTGGTCGGCGGTGCGCTCCAGTTGGCGTTCGACGCCGGCGACCCATTCGAAGTGCGCCTCGGCACCGGCCCGCAGCCGGTCGGTGGGTCCAACGGGGGCGCCATCGGTCGCGCCGCCACAGCCACCGTCGCCACAGCCGCCGCCACAGCCACAGCCACAGCCGCAGCCACCGGATTCTTCGGGCAGGACCAGGCACGGCCGGTCGATCAGGGCGCGGTCGACGACGTCGGCCAGCGCCTTGGCGCCGCGGCGCGCCCGCGGGTCCACGGTCACCACCGGGACGCCGAGTACCTCGGCGAGGCGGTCGCCGTCGATGTCGAGCCGGCGGGACGAGGCGACGTCGGCCATCGTGAGCGCGACGACGACGGGAACCCCGAGCGCGGCGACCTGGGCCAGGATGTACAGCGAACGGGACAGGGCGGTGGCATCGGCGACGACGACGGCGAGGTCGGGCCGGCGGGTCATGGCGCCCGTTCCGGCGACGGCGTCGCAGGCCACCTGCTCGTCCGGGGACGCGGCCAGCAGGGAGTGCGCACCGGGCAGGTCGATCAGTTGGATGTCCCGGACTTGCCCGTCCCGCCGAGCGTCGGGGACGCGCCACCGGCCGTGCTCCCAGTGGACCGTGGTCCCGGGCGCGTTCACGGTGCGTTGGCGGGCGCCGGTCAGGGTATTGAACAGCGTGGACTTGCCGACGTTCGGATTCCCGACCAGGACGACGGTCGGCTGTTCGGCGGTCGCAGTTGCGGCAATGGTCTCGGGCGCGCGGGCACCCTCGTGGCAACTCATCGGGCGGTCACTCCAGCAGTCTCGGGCTCGGCGGCCCGAGCGGGGCCGCGATCGCTCACCGTCGAGCGGGGGGGAAAGTCGCGGGCGCAGCGGCGCGTCAGGCCGAGACCGGCTCGACGGTGAACCGACGGGTGGTGTCGCGGTCGACGGCGATGCGCTGACCGGCGACGGAAAGGACGCGACCGCCGAACGGCGCGCGTTGGAGGACTCGGGTGTGAGTGCCGACGGCGAGGCCGAGCTCGCGCAGCCGGAAGGACGTGGCGTCGTCGAAGTCGGCGGCGACGACGCAGACGTCGCGACCGATCAGGCAATCCGCAATCTGCATGTGCCGAAATTAACCTAAGGCAAGCCTTACCTACTAGGGACGAAAGTCCCGATCGCTACCCCACCAACCGCCCGCCGTCAACGCCCTCGCGCCGCCCGCCCTCCGCGGCCCCGGCGGCCGCTCGCGCACACGAAAGGGGGGCGGGATGTTCACGACCGGCGAGAACACCCCGCCCCCCAATCGGGAAGGGCGAAAAGCCTAGACCTCCACGTCCTCGTCCACCCAATCCATCGTCTTGGTGACGGCCTTCTTCCAGTTGCGGTAGAGGCGCTCGCGGTGCTGGTCGTCCATGCTCGGCGACCAGCGCTTGTCCTCGGCCCAGTTCGCGATGACGTCGGACTCGCCCTGCCAGAACCCGACCGCGATGCCCGCCGCGTACGCCGCGCCGAGCGCGGTGGTCTCGGCGACCTTCGGCCGGACCACGTCGACCCCGAGTTCGTCCGCCTGGAACTGCATGAGCAGCTCGTTGGCGACCATGCCGCCGTCGACCCGGAGCTCGGTGAGGTTCACGCCGGAGTCGGCATTCATCGCGTCCAGGACCTCGCGGGTCTGGAAGGCGGTGGCCTCCAGGGCCGCGCGGGCGATGTGCCCCTTGTTGACGTACCGGGTGAGGCCGACGAGCGCGCCGCGCGCGTCCGCCCGCCAGTACGGCGCGAAGAGCCCGGAGAACGCCGGCACGAAGTACGCGCCGCCGTTGTCCTCGACCGTGCCGGCCAGCTGCTCGATCTCGGGAGCCGAGCTGATCAGGCCGAGGTTGTCCCGCAACCACTGGATCAGCGAGCCGGTGACCGCGATCGAACCCTCCAGGGCGTACACCGCGGGCTGGTCGCCGATCTTGTAGCAGACGGTGGTGAGCAGGCCGTTCTTCGACGGGACCTTCTCCGTGCCCGTGTTCAGGAGCATGAAGTTGCCGGTGCCGTACGTGTTCTTCGCCTGCCCGACGTTGAAGCACGCCTGCCCGAAGGTCGCGGCCTGCTGGTCGCCGAGGATGCCTGCGATGGGCACCCCGGGCAGCAGCCCGCCCTCGCGGCCCTCGCCGTAGACCTCGGAGGAGGACTTGATCGTCGGCAGCATGGACATCGGGATGCCCATGTCAGCGCAGATGTCTTCCCGCCAGGACAGCGTGTCGAGGTCCATCAGCATGGTCCGGGACGCGTTCGTGACATCGGTGACGTGCACGCCGCCGTTGACGCCGCCGGTCATGTTCCACAGCACCCAGGCGTCGGTGTTGCCGAAGGCCAGTTCGCCCGCCTCGGCGGCCGCGCGGGCGCCCTCGACATTGTCGAGAATCCACTTGACCTTCGGGCCGGAGAAGTAGGTGGCCAGCGGCAGGCCGACGATCGCCTTGTACTTGTCGGCGCCGACGTCGCCCCCGAGTTCCTCGACGATCCGCTGGGTCCGGGTGTCCTGCCAGACGATCGCGTTGTAGACCGGTTCGCCGGTCCGGCGGTTCCACACGACGGCAGTCTCGCGCTGGTTCGTGATACCGACGGCGGCGATGTCGCGGAACGTGACGTTCGCGCGGGTGAGCGCCTGGCCCACCGCCTCGCGGACGTTGTTCCAGATCTCCTTCGGGTCGTGCTCGACCCACCCGGCGCGGGGGAAGATCTGCTCGTGCTCGAGCTGGCCGGTGGCGACGATCTGCCCGGAGTGGTTGAAGACGATCGCGCGGGAGCTCGTGGTGCCCTGGTCGATGGCGAGTACGTAGTCAGCCATGAGGTGTTGTCCTTCACGTCGGTGTGGTTGGGGTGTGAATCACCTGCGGGGGCAGTGCTCGCGGCGGGCGCCGCGAGCACCGGCCGGGGGGGGGGGGGGGACCCCCCCCCGCCCGGCCGTGGATCAGGCCGTGAAGATCTGGCCGAATAGACCGGCAATGGCGCCGCCGACGAGCGGTCCGAGGACCGGGACCCAGGAGTAGGCCCAGTCGGACGAGCCCTTGCCCTTGATCGGCAGCAGGAAGTGCGCGATGCGCGGGCCGAGGTCACGGGCGGGGTTGATGGCGTACCCGGTCGGGCCACCGAGGCTGGCGCCGATCGCGACCACGACGAGCGCGACCGCGAGCGGGCCGAGACCCGAGGGGGACTTGCCGCTGACGACGATCCAGAACACCAGCACGAAGGTGGCGATGACCTCGGTGATGAAGTTCCAGGCGTAGGAGCGGATGGCCGGGCCGGTGGCGAAGACGCCGAGCTTCGTGCCCGGGTCGGCGTCCTCATCGAAGTGCTTCTTGTACGCGATGAAGGCGAGGATCGCGCCGATGAATGCGCCGATGAATTCCGCCGCCCAGTACACGAGCGCGTGGGAGAAGGTGGGGTCGACTCCCTTGGCGAAGTCGATGTCCGCCAGGAGGAGACCGAGCGTCACTGCTGGGTTGAGGTGCGCGCCCGACCGGTAGGCGACGTAGACGCCGGTGAAGACCGCCAGACCCCACCCGAAGTTGATCAGGAGCCAGCCGCCGTCGAAGCCCTTGTTCCTGGGCAGGATCACGTTCGCGACGACGCCCGCACCGAGCAGGATCAGCATCGCCGTGCCCAGGATCTCGGACCAGAACACGTAAGTCATCATCGTGTGCTCACTTTCTGTTGGACCGCACTGTCGCATTCCCGTGGCGCGTGCCACGCGCGCCGAGGGATTGTCCGCCGGGGGGCGGTTGTCCGCACCGCACGGGGCAAGTGCGGCACAGAGGTCTTCAGTTGTGTCCCGCAACGTTCCCTTTGCGCCGGCCGGAAAAGCTGCGGGCCGGGGCTCCGCTCAGACGCTGAGCGGGGCCAGTGGCCGAATATCTCCGGCGGCGAGGCGGGCCTGTTCGGCGGACTCGTCGTCGGGCTGTTTGGCCGCCTCGAATTCCGCGGCCACCCGGTCGCGATACGAGGCCTTTTCGGCCGCCGTGGTCTCGGCGTCCCAGCCGAGCAACTCCGCGGCGATCGCCGCGATCTCGTCCAACGCGCCGAGGCCCTTGTCCGCGTATTCGTACGTCATGCGGGTGCGGTGCAGGAGCAGGTCCTCCAGGTGCAGCGCGCCCTCGTGCGCGACCCCGTAGTGGATCTCGGCCCGCAGGTAGGCCGGCGCGCCGGCGACCGGCGCGGCCAACCCCGGGTCGGCGTCGCACAACTCGACGATCTCCCGCAGGTTGGCGCCGTAGCGGTGCAGCAGGTGGTCCACCATGGCCGACTTCCAGCCGAAACGCGCGGCCCACGGCCGCGCCTGGCGCCGCACGGCCTCCAGCCCGACAGCGCCCAGCAGCGGGATTCGCTGCGTGATCGAGGGCAGCGCGCTCGCGCGCTGTCCGATGGCGAAGTCGACCGCGTCCTTGGCCATCACCCGGTAGGTGGTCAGCTTGCCGCCGGCAATCACGGTCAGACCGGGGGTGGGGGAGGCGACTGTGTGTTCGCGGGAGACCTTGGCGGAGCTGGTGCCCTCCTTGACCTCCGGCTGGAGCAGCGGCCGCAGGCCGGCGTAGGCGCCGACGACGTCGTCCCGGGTCAGCGGGTGGGCGAGGACCTCGTTGGCGTGTTCGAGGACGTACTCGATGTCCGCGGCGGTGGGCACGGGATGGACGAGTTCCTGCTTCCACGGGGTGTCCGTGGTGCCGATGATCCAGTACCGCGACCACGGGATCATGAACAGGACGGACTTCTCGGTCTGCAGGATCAGGCCGATGCTGCCGCGGATCCGTTCCCGCGGAACGATCAGATGGATCCCCTTCGAGGCGAGCACGCGCAGCCCGCCCTCGTCGCCGGCCAGGGACTCGGTCTCCTCGGTCCACACGCCGGTCGCGTTGATGACGTTGCGGGCGCGGACGGGGAACCGCCGGCCGGTCTCCAGGTCGATCAGGATCGCGCCGTTGACCGTGCCCGTGGCGCCCTTGGTCAGTTCCACCACCTGGGTGCGGGCGGCGGCGTACGCGCCGTAGGAGGCGGCGGTGCGGACCAGGGTGGTGACCAGGCGGGCGTCGTCCACCGAGGCGTCCCAATACTGGACCGCGCCGATGGCGGCGTCGTGCGCCAGATCGGGGAACTTGCGTTCCATCTGCTTGCGGGTGACGTGCCGATGGAACGGCATGGCCCGCTTGCCCGGCGCGATCGACGCGAGCGTGTCATACATCGCGATGCCGGTGCCGACGTACAGGCGCTCCCACACCCGGTGTTCGAGGGGATAGAGGAACGCCACCGGGCGCACGAGGTGGGGGGCGATGTCCTTGAGCAGCAGGTCGCGCTCGGTCAATGCCTCGTGGACCAGGTGGAAGTCGAGCATCTGCAAGTACCGCAGGCCGCCGTGGACGAGTTTGGTGGACCGGCTCGATGTGCCGGCGGCCCAGTCCTGCGCCTCGACGATCGCGGTCGACAGGCCACGGGTCACGGCGTCGAGGGCGATTCCCGCCCCCGTGACGCCGCCGCCGATGACGAGGATGTCGAGCTCCGTCTCGGACTGGACGCTCGCCTCCAGGGCGGCGAGCGCCCGCTGCCGCGACTGCGCGGTGAGTCTGGTCGATGCCATCCGTCATCCCTTCGGTTTCGGGGGCGCCGGCGTCCCACGGGTCCACTGCCGACGCCCGGTCTGGTCATCGCCAGTGCTGGTCTCGACATTCCCACTGGTCCGCGTCCCACGCGACCGGACGCAAGGCCAAGTGCAATGTCGGCGCAATGCCGGGCGCGGTACGGCGCGACGTCGTTCCGGCGGACGGGCACGTGCCGATGACGGGAGAGCGGTATTAAGGTCAACATGGTGTAGAACAACGTCGCAAGCGCCGTGCACATACGTGCAGGGCCGATTCGAAAGGCTGGTGACGACGTGGCCGATCGGGAGCAGGACGTATTGCGCGCGGCGTCGATGTACTACCTGCAGGACATGAAAATGGAAGCGATCGCGAAGCATCTCGGTACGTCCCGATCGACTGTTTCGCGCCTGATCAAGCGGGCCCGCGCGACGGGTCTGGTCGAGATCACGCTGCGTCCGACGCACAGCCGGGCGCCTGGCTTGGGCCGGCGGATCGCCGAGGTCTACGGAATCGCGACCTACGTTGTGCCTGTTCCGGACTCGACGGCGCAGGTAGACCGCCTGGATCAGGTAGCCCTGACCACCGCCCGACTGTTGACGACCTGGTTCGATTCCGACATGGTGCTCGGCGTCGCCTGGGGCACCACGCTCTCGGCCGTCTCGCAGCACCTGCCCCGCAAGCCGACCCGGGGCAGCGCCGTCGTCCAGCTCAACGGCGCGGCCAACACGCGTACCTCCGGCGTGCAGTACGCAGGTGATCTCATCGGCGGATTCGGGGCAGCGTTTGACGCGCACGTGCACCATTTCCCAGTTCCGGCGTTCTTTGACTATGCGGAGACCAAGCAGGCGATGTGGCGCGAACGGTCCGTGCAGCGGGTGCTGGCCGTGCAACACCAGACCGACATAGCGCTCTTCTCCGTCGGCGCGGTAGCGGGCGGGCTGCCGTCCCACGTGTATGCCGCGGGCTATCTCGACCGGGAGGACATCGACGTGCTGAAGTCGGAGGGCGTCGTCGGCGACGTGTGCACCGTGTTCTTGCGCGCCGACGGGACCTACCGCGACATCCCGCTGAACCTGCGGGCCACCGGCCCGGCGCCCGCCGAACTGCGGCGGATCCCGCGGCGGGTCTGCTCCGTGGCCGGGGACAACAAGGTCCGGCCGCTGCGCGCGGCCCTGCGGGCGGGCGTCGTCACCGATCTGGTCCTCGACGAACTCACCGCCGCCCGCCTGGTCCGAACACTGGACGAATAGCCGCGCATCGAGCCGAGCCGACGCGACCGAGCCGACGCTGTCCGCTGCCCTACACTGGCGCGATGCACGAGTCCAGGCGCGGGTCGGCCCCGCGGATCCGGGCGGCGCTGCCTACGGATGCTCGTGGGATTCGCGGCCTCGTCGAGCCGTATGCCAACCGCCGCATTCTGTTGCCGAAGGAATTGGTCGGCTACTACGAGACGATCCAGGAGTTCGTCGTCGCCGACGCGGCGGGTGCGGCCGGCGGCGCGGCGGGTGCGGCCGGCGGCGTCGAACGGCCCGACGAGGCGGCGTCATCCATCGTCGGCTGCGGCGCGCTGCACGTGATGTGGGAGGACCTCGCCGAGATCCGAACCCTCGCCGTCGCGGCGGCCTGGCGCGGGCACGGCGTCGGCCATGACTTGCTGGCCGCGCTGCTGGACCGCGCGCGGGGGCTCGGCCTGGGCCGGGTGTTTTGCCTGACCTTCGAGGTCGACTTCTTTGCGCGGCACGGGTTCCGACCGATCGAGGGCACGCCGGTCGCCCCGGAGGTGTTCACCGAACTTCTGCGGTCGCACGACGACGGCGTGGCGGAGTTCCTCGATCTCGCGCACGTGAAGCCCAATACGCTCGGCAACACGCGCATGCTGCTGGACCTCTGACCTCGGCCGCCACCGTCAGGTACTGACTCGCCGCGCACGGTACTGACTCGCCGCGCACGGTACTGACTCGCCGCGCACGGTACTGACTCGCCGCGCACGGTACTGACTCGCCGCGCACGACGTGCTCGCCCCGCGCCACCGGCCCGCCGACGACGACACCCCCATCCGTCAGTTGGGCACGGATGACTCCCGGGTGACCAGCCGGCAGGGCAATTGTTCGATGCCGGGCCGCACCGTGCCGTCGATGGCCGCGAAGAGCCGCTGGGCGGCGACCCGGCCGAGCCGCTCGAGGTTCATGTCGATGCTGGTCAACTGCGGTCGGGCGTTGGTGGTCAGCACCTCCCAATTGTCGAAGCCCACCACCGAGGTGGTGCCCGGCACGTCGCGACCCAACTCGCGCAGCGCGTCGAGCACGCCGCGGGCGATCTGGTCGCTCCCGCAGAAGAAGCCGTTGACCTCGGGATGCTGTTCCACGATCATCCGGGCGGCCCCGCGCCCCCAGCCCTCGCTCCACGAACCGAAGTAGGTCTGCCCGCCCACCAGGTCGAGTCCGGCGTCGGCGAGCGCGGCCGTGGCGCCGACGGCGCGGTCCTGCGCGGCCTGGTAGGAGGGGTCGCCACTGACGTGCGCGATGGCGCGTCGACCGCAGGCGAGCAGGTGTGTGATCGCCAGCCGGCCGGCCCCGATGTTGTCCGCCGTGATCGAGACGTCGTTCGGGTCCTCCGACGGCGCGTAGGCGTAGACCACGGGGACGGGCACCTCGGAGACGAGCGGCGGGCGCGGGTCGGTGCGGGCGCCGACCACGATGAGCCCGTCGATGCGGCGGGACAGCAGCGCGCGCACATGATGCTGTTCGCGGATCGCATCGCCCCGCGCGTCGCACAGGAACACCGACACGCGGCCGGCGCCGAACGCGTCCTCCGCGCCCATGAGCACCGGGATGCCGAATCGGCCTTCGAGGTCGCTGGTCAACAGGCCGACGGTCCCGGTCCGGCCCCGGAGCAGCCCGCGGGCGAGCGCGTTGGGGGCGAAGGCCAGGCGCTCGGCCGCCTCGAGCACGCGCAACCGGGTTTCGGCCTTGACCTGGTCGCGTCCGTTGATCGCCTTGGACGCTGTGGCGACGGAGACGCCGGCGAGGCGCGCAACATCGGTGAGGGTCGCCGCGCGGGGACTTGCGCCCCTGGATGTCGTCATCTCAGCCTCCACCCCTCGCCTCCCGGCCGCCGTCGGCCGCGGCGTCGTCCGTGATCGAACTGTAACGCGGTTCTCCGGTTGCACGTCTGCCGTACTGCAATACATTCAGAAAACCTTTTCGGCGCCTTTCGGCGCGGGGTTGGCCTCGGCGGCTTCTGTCCGAGGCCAACAGCGGCAACGCGGCGTAGAGTCGAACGGGTCACGCTAGCCAGGTATCGGGTCGACAGCGATAACAGAACCGAAATGGTTCGAAAATCGCCCGTTCGGGGCGCCGGCTTGGGGGTCCACGGCCACCGACTCGACGACGAGTGCAAGGAGACGCAATGAAGCACAAGATGCGCAGGAGTCGGCCGATCGCGGCCGTCGTGGCCATCGGGCTCGCGACGTTCGGCCTGGCCGCCTGTGGGTCCGACAGCGACGACGGCGACAGCGCAACGGACGGCGGCGCCGTCTCCGCAGAGGGTGTCGACGATGGGACGACGCTGCAACTGTGGACCCGCGCCCCGCTCGAGAAGCAGGCCAACCTGCTGGTGGACGCCTACAACAGCTCGCACAAGAACCAAGTCAAGCTCACGATCGTCCCGAATGACGACTACGTCACCAAAGTCGGCGCCGCGGCCGGCAACAACGGGCTCCCCGACCTGTTCGCCGCGGACATCGTCTACGTGCCCAACTGGACCGCACAGGGCCTCTACCAGGACATGACGGACCAGATCAGCCAACTGCCCTTCAAGGACGAGATCAACCAGGGGCACTTGGACGCCGGCACGGTCGACGGCAAGGAGTACGTGCTGCCGTTCGTCCTCGACCTCTCGGTCATCTTCTACAACCAGGACCTCTACCAGAAGGCCGGCCTCGACCCGGCCAAGGGTCCGACCAACCTCAAGGAGTTCGCCGAGCAGGCGAAGAAGGTCGCCGAATACGGCAAGGGCAAGGGCGTCTACGGCTCCTACTTCGGCGGCAACTGTGGGGGATGCGGCGTCTTCACCTGGTTCCCGATGGTCTGGGCCGCGGGCGAGGAGGTCATGAACGACGACGGCACCGAGTCTCTGCTGAACAGCGACACGGCCAAGAGCGTCTACTCGATGTGGGCCGACCTCAACCAGGCCGGCGCCATCGCCCCGGGCGCCAAGGAAGAGACCGGCGCGACCTGGGTCGCCGCCTTCCAGGAGGGCAAGGTCGGCGTCATGCCGTACCCGGCCACCCTGCTGTCGACCGCGGATGAGACCGTCAAGACCGGCGTCGTGCCGATTCCCGGGCCCGACGGCGGTGAGTCGACTTTCGTGGGCGGCGACGGCATCGGCATTTCCAAGGACTCGAAGAAGACCGACCAGGCCTGGAACTTCCTCGCCTGGATGATGTCCGAGGACGCCCAGGTCGGCGTGCTGGCCA
Organism: Cellulomonadaceae bacterium; assembly: GCA_031552185.1. Classification (GTDB taxonomy): domain Bacteria; phylum Actinomycetota; class Actinomycetes; order Actinomycetales; family Cellulomonadaceae; genus JAVBMU01. Next base: position 11,845 of record JAVBMU010000063.1, read on the forward strand.
AGGACGGCGACGTCGTCTCCCGGTCCGATCTGGCCAACAACGAGTACTCCTCGAAGGACCCGCGCGTCCAGCTGATCAATGAAGTCGCCGCCAAGGGCAAGACGCCGGTCGCGGAGAACTTCCAGGAGGCGTTCAACGCGTCGAACAGCCCGTGGATCACCATGTTCCGCAAGGCGATCTACGACAATAACGGCGCCACGGTCGACCAGGACAACGAGCAGATCACCAAGGTCCTGCAGAAGTGAACCCCGGCCGCCCGCCCGGTCCCCGGGCGGGCGGCCGCACCACGTCCGATCTCAGCATTCTCAGGAGTCCAGCGATGACGACGCTCCAGGCATCTGCGGCGCCGCCCCGGGCCCGGCGCAGGCGCGGCCGTCGCGGGGGCCGGGCGGCATCCGCCGTCCGCGGGTGGGGTTACGCCCTGCCCACGGCCGTGTTCGTGATTGTTCTTTTCGTGCTGCCGATCCTGCTGGTCAGCCAGATGTCGGCCTCGGACTGGCCGCTGTTCTCCGGTAATCACGGGATCAATTTTCCGAAGAACTACGAGAACGCGGTCCAGGACCGCTTCTTCTGGCCGTCGATCGTCTTTACGCTGAAATACACGCTGGCGGCGACGGTGCTGCTGATTGCGCTCGGGCTCGGCCTCGCCCTGCTGGTGCAGGAATCCGGGCGGTGGCGCGGCTTCCTGCGCACGGCCGTGCTGGTGCCGAGCGCGCTCGGTCTGGCCTCGGCCTCGCTGCTCTTCTACGCCCTGTACTCGCCCCTGTCCGGTCCGTTCTCACCGTGGCTGGAAAAGCTCGGGATAACGGACGGGCCGGTCTCCTTCATCGGCACCCCGACGGCGGCGCTGTGGTCCACCGTGTTCCTGATCGTGTGGCGGTTCGCCGGTTTCTACATGCTGCTGCTGCTCGTCGGGCTGCAGGGCATTCCGCACGACGTCTATGAGGCGGCGCGGATGGACGGCGCGAGCGCCTGGCAGACGTTCACCCGGGTGACGATCCCGCTGCTGCGGCCCTCGCTGGCGCTGTGCACCATCTTGTGCGTCACCGGTTCGCTGCTCGCGTTCGACCAGTTCTACATCCTGACCAAGGGCGGGCCGGACAATTCCACGATCACCGTGGTGTACCAGATCTACAACTCGGCATTTGTCCAGCACGACCTCGGGGTGGCCGCGGCGCTGTCGGTGATCGTGCTGATCGCGCTGCTGTTGATCAACCTGGTGCAGTTCCGGCTGATGCGCGCCCCCGAGGAGGACTGAGATGGCGACGACGACCTCACTGCCGAACGCCGCCGACGCCCCGGCCCGGCTCGCCTCCCGCCGCGCGGCCCCCCGTACTCGAATCGGCGGCCTCGCCCTGCGCACGCCGTACTGGGTATTCACGGGCGCGATCGCGATCGTGTTCCTGTTCCCGCTGGTCTGGGCCGGGCTGTCCTCGGTCGCCCCGCAGCCGGGCAGCGCCCAATCGAAGGGCTGGGGCTTCGCGAACTACGTGACGCTGGCGCATTACCAATCCGGCATCGGGCAATACATCGTGAACTCGCTGATCGTCTCCGTGCTCACGGTGGTGTTCACGCTTACGGTGTCGTTGCTCGGGGGGTATGCCTTTGCCCGGTTCCGATTCCCCGGCCGCGACCTGCTGTTCCTGCTCACGCTGGCGATCCTGATGGTGCCCTACGCCACGTTGCTGATTCCGCTGTACGTGATGATGCAGCGGCTCGGCCTGCAGAACAGCCTGTTCGGGCTCTCGCTCGTGCTGACCGTATTCCAGCTCCCGTTCGCCACGTTCATGATGCGGATCTCGTTCGAGTCCGTGCCGCGCGAACTCGATGAGGCCGCCCTGTGCGACGGCTGCTCCTCGTTCGGGGCACTGTGGCGGGTCCTGCTGCCCGCCGTCAAACCGGGCATGATCACCGTCGGCCTCTTCGCCTTCCTCGCCGCGTGGAACGACTTCGTGGCCCCGCTGATCCTGCTCACCGGTTCGGACAAGATGACCCTCCCGCTTGCGGTGGCGAATATTCGCGGCCAGGTGATGGGCATCGTCGACTACGGCGCCCTGGAGGCGGGCGTCGTCGTCCTGGCGGTGCCCTGCATCGTCTTGTTCCTGCTGCTGCAGCGTCACTACGTGCGCGGTTTCATGTCGGGCGCGCTCAAGGGCTGACCCATTCGCCGCTGGAGGTTTTCGCCGTGACCACGACTCCACCCATTGCGTCACCAATTGCGTCCGCGTCGCCGACGACGGCGCGGCTCGACCCGGGCCGACCCGTCGTCCCCGGCGCGGGCACGCTGCGGCCCCTCGGCGTCGGCGACGTCACGATCGTCGATGGCTTCTGGGGCGCCCGGCAGGAACTGAACCGCACGATCATCGACCACATCGAGCACTGGCAGGAACGCGAGGGCTGGCTGGCGAACTTCGATCTCGCCGCGGCGGGCACATTGCCCGCCGGCCGGCGCGGCCGGGAATTCTCCGATTCCGAGCCGTACAAGCTCCTGGAGGCGATGGCCTGGGAACTGGGCCGCCGGCCCGACGCCGCGCTGGCCGCCCGATTCGACGCCATCGTCGCCCGGATCGCCGCCGCGCAGGACCCGGACGGCTATCTCTCGACCAGGTGGGGCCGGCCGGGGCAGGGGGCGCGGTGGTCCGACCTGGAGTGGGGCCACGAGCTGTATTGCATGGGGCACCTCATGCAGGCCGCCGTCGCCCGGGCGCGCACGGGGCACCCCAAGGACCTGCTCGTGACCGTCGCCGGGCGGGCGGCGGATCTGATCTGCGCCACCTTCGGGCCCGCCGGCGACCAGCGCATCTGCGGGCACGCGGAGATCGAACTCGGGCTGGCCGAATTGGGCCGAGCGCTGGGCGAGCCGCGATACATCGAGCAGGCCGCACTGTTCGTCGAACGACACGGGCAGGGCACGCTCGCCGACATCGAATGGGGCCGGTCCTACTACCAGGACGACGTGCCCGTGCGGGCGGCCACCGTGTTCCGGGGCCACGCGGTGCGGGCGAACTACCTGGCCGCGAGCGCCGTCGATGTCGGGGTGGAACAGCGGGACGCGGACCTGGTCGACGCCGTCACCCGGCAGTATGACCGGACCATCGCCGCCCGCACCTACCTCACCGGCGGCCAGGGCTCGCGGCACCAGGACGAGGGCTTCGGCGAGGATTATCAACTTCCGCCGGACCGGGCCTATTCGGAGACCTGCGCCGCGGTCGGCTCGCAGATGGTGTCCTGGCGGCTGCTCCTTGCGCACGGTTCACCGCGGTTCGCCGACAACCTGGAGCGGACGCTGTACAACGTCGTCGCGACCTCGCCCGCCCCGGACGGGCACGGCTTCTACTACGCCAACACCCTGCACCGCCGGGTGCCCGGCGCGGCGGCCGACCCGAATACCGCCTCCAAGCGGGCCGATTCCTCGCTGCGGGCGCCGTGGTTCGACGTCTCCTGCTGTCCGCCGAACGTGGCCCGCACCCTCGCGTCGCTGGGCGCCTACGTGGCCACGGTGGACGACGACGGCGTCCAGGTGCACCAGTACGTCGCCGGCGAGATCCGCGCCGAATTGCCGGACGGATCGCCGGTTGTGCTGGAGTTCGGCACCGACTATCCGGCCGAGGGTCGGATCCGGATCCGGGTCGCGCGCGCGCCGAAGCACAACTGGACGCTCACCATGCGGGTGCCCGGGTGGTGCGTCGGTGGGGCGACGGTGACCGTCGACCGGCCGGACGGGCGGATCGAACAGCGCGCCGCCGAGCCCGGCCTGGTGGTGGTCGATCACCTGCGGCCCGGGGCCGAGGTGATTCTGGATCTCGACGTCACGCCCCGGTTCGTCGTCGCCGACGAGCGGGTCGACGCCGTCCGCGGTTGCGTCGCCGTCCAGCGCGGGCCGGAGGTGTGGTGCCTGGAATCGGTGGACCTACCCGGCGATGCGTCCGTTGCCGACTTCCGGGTGGACCCGGGCGTGGCGCCGCGGATGGCGGACGGGCGGGTGGTGGTGCGTGGTCGGTTGCGGACCCGAGCGGACGGCGGTGACGCGGCGTGGCCCTACGCCGCGCCCGCGGTCATGCGCGACGGCGAGGAGATCGACGTGCCGCTCGTGGCGTACCACGACTGGGCCAACCGCGGGCCCTCGACAATGAGGGTGTGGTTGCCGGTGGGGTGAGGAGGCGCGGCGGCGCGTTCGATCGCGTTTGACGGTCGACGCAGGGCCGTCGGCAAGGAGGCTGCCGATACACCGGTCGAGTTGGGCGGCGTCGGGCCAGACGGCGGCGAGGTCGGCGCGGGGCAGCGGCCGGTCGGTCGCCCGGGCCAGGACGCGCCGGACATTCGTGTCCAGCACGACGGCGCGGCGTCCGAACGCGAAGGCGAGCACCGCCGCCGCGGTGTACTCGCCGATGCCGGGCAGGGCGCGCAGGTCGGCCTCCGACGCCGGGACCGCGCCGCGCGGGCGTTTGTGGCAGCATGACCTCGCTGACCAGGACGCCCCTGGGCGTCCGGTCCGGGGTGCGCCAGGGCAGGTCCCGCGCGGCGCGGCGATACCAGCCGACGATGGCGGTGCGCACCGGCGGCTCGGGCGGCGCCGGCCGAGCGGGTGCGTCGAGGTGGCTGGGCATCGGTGTCATCCTCGCGCACTCGACTGCACCCGCCGAACGCTGACTGACGCCCGGGTCGGCGCGGCTCGGCAAAGAAGGCCCGCCGGCGACCTACGGTGTCCGGTGAGGGGTTGATCGGTCGTGCGATCGCCGGTGCCGATGGACGGGACGGAGGGATGTGTCGAACCCGCGCAGCCGTGAGGTGCAGGCGCGCCGCGGCGCGCCGCGGCGGCCGTCCCGGGTGCGGTTCTGGTGGCGGCGCACGGTTGCGCTCGGGTTGGCGGTCGCCGTCGTCGGCGGGGCCGCGGCCGTCGTCGGAGTGCTGAGCGGTCCGGGGACGGCAGCGACCGGTCCGGAATTCCACCGCACGGCGCCTCCCAGCCCGGCCCCGACTGCGGCCGGGGCGCCGAGGCGCTGCGGGGCGCAGGACGTTCGCCTATCGGTGGCGACGTCGAACCCGACCGTGCGCACGGGCTCGCCGGTGTCCTTCCGGGTGGAGATTCGCCGGGTCGGCTCGCGTCCCTGCCTCGCCGACGGGTCGGAAGCGGGACGCGCCGTCGTCATCATGTCCGGCAGCGCGCGGGTCTGGTCGTCGGCGGACTGTTCGACCGGGAGCCGGATGCTCCTGCTCGGCGCCGGCGATGTCGACGTGCAGACGGTGACCTGGAACGGCAAGACGTCGGCGCCCAACTGCGGCGGCCCCCGGGCGATCGCCGGCGCCGGGACGTATTCGGTCGCCGCGGAGTTGGCGGGCGTCCAGGGTTCGGCCGGCGAGCCGCTCACCCTCACCATCACGGCCCCGCCCCCGCCGCCGACCCCCACGGCGCCGGCGACCGGAACCGGAACGCCGTCGGGCCCCACGGCGTCGGCGACCGGAACCGGAACGCCGTCGGGCCCCGCGGCGTCGGCCCCCGCGGCGAAACCTGGCCCCGCGGCGTCGGCCCCCGCCGACCCGGCCAAGCCCTGACCGGCCGGGCGCACCTTCGGACCCCGCGGCCGGCCTGGCATCGCGGCCTGGCATCGCGGCCGGCTCGGGCGAGCCGGCTCGCTCAGGCGGGGCAGGCCGAGCCGAGCCCGACGGGCTCAGACGTAGCGTTCGAGGATGCTCGACTCCGCCAACCGGGAGAGCCCCTCCCGCACGGCCCGGGCGCGTTGCTCGCCGACGCCGTCGACCGCCATCAGGTCGTCGACGCTCGCGGCGAGGAGCTTCTGCAATCCGCCGAAGTGGCTCACCAACCGGTCGACGACGCTGGTCGGCAGGCGCGGCACCTTGGACAGGAGCCGGTAGCCGTGCGGCGCCACCGCGGCGTCAAGCGCGTCGCCGCCACCGGGCAGGTTGAGCACGCGACCGATGTGACCGAGGTCGAGCAGCTCGGTGGAGTCGAGCCGGGCGAGCGCCCCGGCCACGGCGGTGTAGGAGCGCTCCTTGCGGCCGAGGTCGACGTAATCGCGGATGACGAACTCGCGGTCGGACCCGATGCCGCCGATCAATTCGTCCAACTGCAGGGCGAGCAGGCGCCCGTCGGTGCCCAGCTCGATGACATATCCGGCAATCTCCTCGGAGATTCGGCCGACCATCTCGAGCCGTTGCACCACGGAACAGACATCCCGCACCGTGACCAGGTCCTCGATTTCGAGCGCCGACAATGTGCCGGAAACCTCGTCCAACCGGGCTCGATAGCGCTCGAGCGTGGCCAGGGCTTGGTTCGCCCGGGACAGGATGGTGGCCGAGTCCTCCAGGACGTGGCGCTGATTGCCGACGTAGAGCGCGACAATTCGCATCGACTGGCTGACAGAAATCACCGGGAAGCCGGTCTGCTTCGCCACCCGCTCGGCCGTGCGGTGCCGCGTGCCGGACTCCGCCGTCTCAATAGTCGGATCGGGGAGGAGCTGGACGGCGGCCCGCAGAATTCGACCGGCCTCCCGGTCCAGGACGACGGCGCCGTCCATCTTCGACAATTCCCGCAAGCGAGTCGCGGAGAATTCGACGTCAAGGACGAACCCGCCCGAACACAGCGACTCCACCGTTTCATCCAGACCGAGCACAATCAGCGCACCGGTGCGCCCGCGCAGGATGCGTTCGAGGCCATCGCGCAGTTCGGTCCCTGGGGCGATCAGCGCGAGTGTTTCGCGCAGCACATCGGGGCGAGCGTTCGAATTGGGCACGTGGAAATCCTACGCCGAAGGGGTCAACGCAAGCTCGATCGCCTCGCCGATTCGGCCGGCGGGCACTATCTCGACGCCGGTCAGCGGCCGGGGCGTGGACCCGACCGGGACGATTGCCCGGGTGAAGCCGAGGCGGGCGGCCTCGCCGAGCCGGCGGTCCAGCCCGGTGACGGGCCGGATGTCCCCGGCCAGCCCGACCTCGCCGACGACGAGTGTGCCGGCGGGTAGCGAGCGCCCCTCGCGGGCGGTGAGGACGGCCACCGCGACCGCCAAGTCGGCGGCCGGTTCGCCGACCCGCGCGCCGCCGATCGTGGCGACGTACACGTCCTGATCGGCCAGCGGCAGCCCCGCGTGCCGATGCAGCACGGCAAGAATCATCGCCAGCCGGGCCGAGTCGACCCCGGCCGTCGTTCGGCGCGGGTTGGCCAGGGACGACGGCACGACGAGCGCCTGCACCTCGCACGCGAGCGGGCGACGGCCCTCGAGCGTCACGAACGTGCAGGTCCCCGCGACGCCGGAGCCCCCGTCGGAGCAGAACAGTCCGGACGGATCGGCGAGCCCGACGATGCCGGTCTCGGACAGGTCGAAGCAGCCGACCTCATCGGTAGGCCCGTAGCGGTTCTTCACGGCCCGAACCAGCCGCAGCCTGCTGTGCCGATCACCCTCGAACTGGCAGACGACGTCGACCAGATGCTCCAGGGTGCGCGGTCCGGCGACTGAACCGTCCTTGGTGACGTGGCCGACCAGGATCACGGGCAGATCCCGCGTCTTCGCCATTGCGATGAGGGCGCCGGCGACCTCGCGGACCTGGCTGACCCCACCGGGGGCACCGATCACCTCGGCGGACGCGATGGTCTGCACGGAGTCGACGACCAGCAGATCGGGGCTCGCCGCCTCCACGTGACCGAGGACCGTGGCCAGGTCGGTCTCGGCCGCGAGGAGCAGCCGCGGCGCGAGCGCTCCGATCCGCTCCGCCCGCAGCCGAACCTGGCCGGCCGACTCCTCGCCGGTGAGGTAGAGGACCGTCCGACCGGTCGCCGCGACGTTCGCCGCGACGTCCAACAGCAGCGTCGACTTGCCCACCCCGGGCTCGCCGGCCAACAGCACGACGGCGCCCGGCACGATGCCGCCGCCCAGCACCCGGTCGAACTCCGGCACGCCGGTCGGCGTGGCCCGGGCGGTCTCAGCGCCGATCTGCGCGATCGGCAGCGCGGGGCTGTGGGTGGGCGCGGCGGCGACAGTGCGCGACCCGGGCGTCACCGCATCCTCGGCGACGGTGCCCCATTCACGGCACTCGCCGCACCGGCCGACCCATTTCGACGCCGTCCAGCCGCATTCGACACAGCGGTAGCCCGCGCGGGACCGGCGGGGGCGGCCGGCGTTGGTGGTGGTGGTCACGGGCAGGACGGTAGCGGGCGCCACCGACACCGGTCGGTTCCGGGGCCGGCGGTTCCGGGCTGCGGCGGTTCGGTTCCGGGCCGCGGTCGGGCGGCTCGGGGCCCCACCCGGTGTCATGCTTGGGGAATGCGCCGACTCCCGGCTGCGAGCGGGTGGTGGACCGCCCTGATCACGAGCGGTTCCGTGGCGTGTTGCCTGGTTGTGTTCTACTTCGTGCCGCTCGACCGGGAGAACGAGTCGGGCTTCGCCCGGCTGCTGGTCTTCCTGTTGGCCTTCGGCGGACTGCTGGCGGTGCTGGGGTTGCAGACCCGCCGCCAACTCGCCGCCCGGCGAAATCCCACGGTCCGGGTGCAGTCGGTCCTCGGCCTGGTCGCGCCGATCATCGTTTTCTTCGCGCTGGCGTACTACTGGCTGGAATTGCACGACGCCGATCAATTCGCCGGCCTGCACAGTCGCACCGACGCGCTGTACTTCGCGGTGGTGACCCTCGGGACCGTGGGATACGGGGACATCCATCCGACGGGTGACGCGGCGCGAGTGGTCACCATGGTGCAGATCGTCTTCGATCTGGCGGTCATCGGAGTGCTGGTGGGGGCGGCCACCTCGAAGTTCCGGGAGCGCGTCGAGCACCTCACCGAGCATCCCCACGCGGGCGCCCGGGCGCCCGGCGGCAACCGTCGCCGGGGAGCATCCCCGCGCTGACGCGACGGGCGGGGGGCACTTCGTGCCATTCGCCCCGGTCTGGCAGCACGCCGCGCGAGGTAGAGCCACGCCGCACGAGGTAGAGCCCTCACGTGCCCGACACGCCGGTCCGGCGACACGACGGATCTACCTCGTGCGGCATCGGCTCTCGCTCGGCGCGCGCCTGCGCGCGTCCGACGGCCGCAATTCGGAATCACTCGTCTAGGCTGTGCCCACACCGCTTTCGCGGCGCGGGCACAGCCATCGCGGGCCGAGTGCAGGTCGAGGAGGAGCCATGAGCCGGCAATCACCCGGGCCGGGGACTCGTCGACCCGGGCAGACCGGACCCGCCGGGCAGGCCGGCGCCGGCCAGGCCGGACCCGCCCGGCCGCCCGCCGCCCGGCCAGACCGGGGGCATCCCGAGACCGGGGCCGTGCGGCATGCGGGCGGCGCCGGTCGGACGACGTCGGCGGCCGTGTACCGGCGCCGGCGGCTTGTGGTGGGGCTCGCAGCGTTGCTGATCGTCGTCCTGGTCGCCGTGGCGACGGCGTTCGTCTGGCCCGGCTGGGCGTCGTCGTCGCCCACGCCGACGGTCACGGTGACCCAGCCGGCGCCGACGCCGACCATCGACCCCGTCGACCCCGGGGACGGCAGCGACTTCGCCGACGCGCTACCGCGCACCGTCCGGCAGTTCGCGCTCACGTCGCTGAAGGCCACCGACTCGTGGGCCGACGCCGGCGCGCTCGAGGCGTACGACCTGACCTACGCCGACGGGACAGGCGCGGCGGCGACGACGGTGGCGGTCACCGCGGGCCAGTGGGCGACGTCGGGCGAGGCGGAGGAGGCGGCAAAGGCGCTCGTCACCGCGGCTGGGGAGAGCACGAGGACCGGGCCGGTGACGGTGGACGGCAAGGACGTCGGCGCCTACACCGTCACCGGGTCCGGGGACCGGACCACGGTGACCTGGCGCAATTCCTCCGCGGTCTTCCAAGCGGTCGGTCCGCAGGCCGTGGTGAAAACCTTCTTCGACTTCTATTCCATGTGACGCCCGGCCCCGCGCCGGACCCCCGAGGAGGCAGGCCTGCCGTGAGCACTGATCAGATTCGGCCCCCCCTGGCGGTGCTCGGCGCCGGCGTGATGGGTGGTGCGATCCTGCAGGGCGCGCGCGCCGCGGGGTGGGCACCGGCGGACATCGTCGCGACGGCCGGCACCGACGCGGAGGCCGGCGAGGTCACCCGCGTGCACGGCGTAGCCGCCGGGACGGATAACGGCGCGGCGGCGGCCGGGGCGGGGCTGGTGGTGATCGCGGTCAAGCCCAAGGACGTTGCGGGGGTGCTGGCCTCGATCCGGGGCCGGTTGGCGCCGGGCACCGTGGTGGCGAGCGTCGCGGTGGGGCTGCCGACGTCGTTCTATGAGGCGCGGCTGCCCGCGGGCGTCCCCGTGGTGCGCGTGATGCCGAACACGCCGGTGCTGGTGGGCGCAGGCGTCTGCGCGATCAGCCCCGGCGCCCATGCGGGCGATCAGGACCTCGCCCTGGTGGAGGCGCTGTTGGCCGCGACCGGGCTGGTGATCCGGGTCGACGAACGGGACCAGGACGCCGTCGGTGCGCTGTCCGGTTCCGGGCCGGCCTACGTCTTCTACCTGGTGGATGCCATGGCCGAGGCCGGGGTGCTGCTGGGCCTGACGCGGGCCACGGCGCTGCGGCTCGCGGTGGCCACCGTCGCGGGCGCCGCGACGATGCTCGAGGAGTCGGGCGAGCACCCGGTCATCCTGCGCGAGCGGGTCTCCTCCCCAGGAGGCACCACCGTCGCCGCGCTGCGCGCGCTCGATGCCGGCGGGGTGCGGGCGGCCTTCCTGGACGCGTTGACCGCCGCGCGCGATCGGTCGGTCGAACTTGCGGCGGGGCTCGGGGCGGATCAGTGAGCGACGGCCGGCAGCACCGTGACCGGCCGCCCGCCATGGCCGACGTCGCGCGGCTCGCCGGCGTCTCCCATCAGACCGTGTCCCGGGTCCTGAACGACCATCCCAGCGTGCGGCCGACGACCCGGGACCGGGTGCTCGCCGCCATTGCCGACCTGGGCTACCGGCGCAACATCGCGGCCCGCGCCCTCGTGACCCGGCGGTCGGGCACGATCGGCGTGGTCACCACCGGCTCCGCGCTGTACGGGCCGACGTCGACGCTGATCGCCTTGGAGGAGGCCGCGCGGGACGAGGGCTACTACGTGTCCGTGGCGACGATCCGCCGCACCGATGGCGCCACCATGCTGCGGGTGCTGGAGCATTTCATGGGCCAGGCGGTCGAGGGCATCGTGGTGATCGCCCCGCAGACCGACGTCGCTGCGGCCGTCGATTCGTTCCGGCCGCCGGTGCCCGTCGTCATGATCGCCGCCCGGGAACTCGCCGACGGCGCCGGCCGGGGCACGGAGGATCCGACGGCGCCCCGGCTGGTCGCCGTCGACCAGCGGGCGGGCGCCCGGCTGGCGACCGATCACCTGCTCGGCCTCGGCCACGCGAGCGTCCGGCACGTGGCCGGGCCGCTCGATTGGTTCGACGCGATCGAACGGCTCGCCGGTTGGCGGGAGGCGCTCGTCGCCGCCGGCGCCGAGGTGCCCGAACCGATCCTGGCGACGTGGTCCGCCGACGACGGGTACGACGTCGGCCGTCGGCTGGCCGGCCGGATCTTTGCCGGCGACGGCCCGTCGGCCGTCTTCGCGGGCAACGATCAGTTGGCGCTCGGCCTGCTGCGGGCGTTCTGGGAGGCCGGGCTACGAGTGCCCGACGACGTCGCCGTGGTGGGTTTCGACGACGTCGCCGGGTCGGCACATTTCATTCCGCCGCTGACCACCGTGCGCCAGCCCTTCGGGGAGCTCGGCCGGGCGTGCATGACCCTGCTGCTGGAGGCGATCGAGGGGCGGCCCGCCCGGCCGGTCGCCATCGCGCCGACGCTGGAGGTCCGGGCCAGCACGGCGCCGCCGCAACGCCGAACCCGTCGTTAGTCTCAGTTCTTGCCCCGAAACTGCAACGAAGAGATCGCGCGGATGGGTGGTTCGGGGTGGCGTGACGGTGGGGGGCGCGTGGTGGCCCGGTTCGTTGTGGGTTGTCGGGGTCTGCGTCTGGGCGGTGGGGGACGTGAGGTGGTGCGCCGCGAGTCAGTACTTGGGGCGGCGAGTCAGTACCTGGGCCCGCGAGTCAGTACCTTAGCCGCCGAGGTAGTAGCGACACGCCGGGAAAACAAGCAGCGAACAGCCGCAGGGTACTGACTCGCGGCGTGGGGTTCTGACTCGGCGCGTGGGGTTCTGACTCGGCGCGTGGGGTTCTGACTCGCCGCGCAGGGTTCTGACTCGGCGCGTGGGGTACTGACTCGGCGCGTGGGGTGATTGATTCCGGGGTTCGTGGTCGTGGGCGGTGAGGTTGCGGCGGGTGGTTTCCGGGCGGCCGGGCGAGGGTGCTGCGGTGGGGTGCGGGTGACGATTGCCGCCGCGCGAGAGGCGGAGGTGGTGTGCGCGAGATAGAGGTTTGTCGGACGAGATAGAGGTATCGCGAACGAGGTAGAGGGTTAAACGTCGCGAATCGGTCGGTCCGGCGCGTGATCCCTCTCGTTCGCGGGCGATCCCTCTCGGTCGCGGGCGATCCCTCTCGGTCGCGGGCCGTACCTCTCGTTCGTTGGCGAAGTCTCTACCTCGGGCACCCAACCACGGGGTCGGCGCCCACGGGTGCCCACTCCTATCCGCGCGATCTCTATTCACGGGTTCGAGCGAGAGGCGTCGGCGTCGGAGTGAACGGCGCGACATCGGGCCCCGCGATACGGCCATCGCGACAGCGTCCGGCTTCAGCGGTACCGTCTGATTCACGACCAAGGACGCGGGGACGAACGCCGGGTGTTAGCGTTAACACCCGCGGGAATTGCGGCTCGGGTCGCCTGGTCGGCGGTCACCGACGCGGGTCGGCGGGCGCAGGCGGTCAGCGGTCACCGACGCGGGTCGGTGGGCGCAGGTCGGAGCTGATCGGAGTTGAAGGGACGTGGCAATGGTGCAGCCGGAGATGGTCGGCCCGCGGCCGGAGGGCAGCCGGTCAGCCGCGCAATCGGCGATCGCGGCCGGCGCGACCGCGCTCGGCATCGAGTTCGGCTCGACCCGGATCAAGGCCTGCCTGACGGACCTGGCCGGGACGGTGCTCGCCGTCGGCGGCCACGACTGGGAGAACCAGCTCGTCGACGGCCTGTGGACCTACTCGATGGCCGCCGTCGAGCGCGGCTTGCAGGACTGCTACGCCCGGCTCGTGGCCGACGCCGAGCAGCGCCACGGCGTGCGCCCCACCACGTTCGGCGCGCTGGGCATCTCCGCGATGATGCACGGCTACCTGGCGCTCGACGCGGCGGGTGAACTCCTGGTCCCGTTCCGCACCTGGCGGAACACGAACACGGCGGCCGCGGCCGCCGAACTGACACAGCTGCTCGGCCACAACATCCCGCTGCGCTGGTCGGTCGCCCACTACTACCAGGCCGTGCTCGACGCGGAACCGCACGTGCCCGACGTCGCGCACCTGACCACGTTGGCCGGGTACGTGCATGGGCGGTTGACGGGCGAACGGGTGCTCGGCGTCGGCGACGCCTCGGGCATGTTTCCCGTGGATCCCGCCGCCCGGGACTACGCCGCCGACCTGCTCGACCGGGTCGACGCCCGGCTCGCCGCCCGCGGCGGGCCGAGCGGACCGCCGGCGTCGCTGCGGACGCTGCTGCCGACGGTCCGCACGGCCGGCCGGCCGGCGGGCACGCTGACCCCGGCGGGGGCGGCGTGGCTCGACCCGAGCGGCGAGTTACGCCCCGGCCTGCCGCTGTGCCCCCCGGAGGGGGACGCCGGCACCGGCATGGTGGCCACCAACGCGGTGTTGCCGCGTACGGGAAACGTCAGCGCGGGCACGTCGATCTTCGCGATGGTGGTGCTCGAGCGCCCGCTCGGCGGCGTGCACCACGAACTCGACCTGGTCACCACGCCGGTGGGGGATCTGGTCGCCATGGTCCACTGCAACAACGGCGCGAGCGAACTGAACGCCTGGGCCGACGTACTCGGCGAGTTCGCCGCCGCGCTCGGCCGGCCCGCCGCCGCCGACGACGTCTTCGCCGCCCTGTTCCGGGCCGCGCTCGACGGCGAGGCGGACGCGGGCGGACTGCTCGCATACAACTACCTGGCCGGGGAACCCATCACCGGGCTCGACGCCGGCCGCCCGCTGTTCGTGCGCACGCCGGACAGCCGGCTGACGCTCGCGAACTTCGCCCGCGCCCAGCTCTACGGAGTCTTCGGGACGCTCGCGCTCGGCATGCGGGTGCTGGCCGCCGAGGGCGTCGAGTTGGACGCGATGTTCGCTCACGGCGGCATCTTCCGGACGGCCGGCGTCGCGCAGCGGTTGCTGGCCGCCGCCATCGGCGCCCCGGTGACGGTGGGAGCCACGGCGGGGGAGGGCGGGGCCTGGGGGATGGCGATCCTCGCCGGCTTCCTGCGGATCCGGGCCGACGATCCGGACCGCACCCTCGGCGACTACCTGATGGACCGGATCTTCGCCGCCGCCGAGCAGTCCACGCTCGCCCCGGACCCCGCCGACGCGGCCGGGTTCGCGGGCTACCTCGAGCGGTACGACGCCGGGCTCGCGGTCGAATTCGCGGCGGTCGACGCCGTGAGCCCGCGCGAGCCGAGCCCGCGCGAGCCGGGCCCGCGCGAGCCGGGCCCGCGGCTGCTGGGCACCGCGCCATGAGCCCGCGCGCCGACTGGTCGCCCGACGTCGCCGCAGCGGTCGCCGCGGCGCGCCGCCGGGTCGCCGCCCTGCACGCCGAGCTGCCGCGCTACGACCTCGTCGTGTGGACGGCCGGCAACGTCTCGGAGCGGATCCGGATGCCCGCCGGCGCCGGCGCCGAGGACCTGTTCGTGATCAAGCCGTCCGGCGTGTCCTACGACGACCTGACGCCGGCGGCCATGGTGGTCTGTGACTTGGCCGGCGCCCTCGTTGACGGCGACCGGTCGCCGTCGAGCGACACCGCGGCGCATGCCTACGTCTACCGCCACCTGCCGCACGTCGGCGGCGTCGTCCACACCCATTCCACCTACGCGACCGCCTGGGCGGCGCGGGGCGAGCCCGTCCCGTGCGTCCTGACGATGATGGCCGACGAATTCGGCGGGCCGATCCCGATCGGACCGTTCGCGCTGATCGGGGACGACTCGATCGGCCGCGGCATCGTGGAGACATTGCGCAGTTCGCGCAGCCCGGCGGTGCTTATGCGCAACCACGGCCCGTTCACGATCGGCCCGGACGCCCGCTCGGCGGTGAAGGCCGCCGTCCTGTGCGAGGAGGTCGCCCGAACGGTGCACATCGCGCGGCAACTGGGCGCGCCGATCCAGATCGCCGGCGCGGACATCGACCGGCTCTACGACCGCTACCAGAACGTCTACGGCCAGCCGGACCCGGCCGCGCCGCAGGCGCCGCAGGCCCCGCCGCCGGCCCACCACTAGAAGGCAAGGCCCCACAGCAAAGGTGCAGCACATGAAGAACCCCTTCGACGGCCGTGAGATCTGGTTCCTCACCGGAAGTCAGGACCTGTACGGCCCCGAGACTCTCGGCCAGGTGGCCGAACAATCCCGGACGATCGCCGACCAGCTCGACGCCGCGGCGTCGGTCCCGGTCAAGA
Organism: Cellulomonadaceae bacterium; assembly: GCA_031552185.1. Taxonomy (GTDB): domain Bacteria; phylum Actinomycetota; class Actinomycetes; order Actinomycetales; family Cellulomonadaceae; genus JAVBMU01. The sequence continues at coordinate 27,352 of JAVBMU010000063.1, forward strand.
TCGTCTGGCGGCCCGTCCTGAAGGACTCGGACGCGATCCGGCGGGCGATGCTCGAGGCGAACGCGGCCGACGCCTGCATCGGGGTCATCGCCTGGATGCACACCTTCAGCCCGGCCAAGATGTGGATCCGCGGCGTCGAGGCGCTCGACACCCCGCTGCTGCACCTGCACACGCAGGCCAACGTCGACCTGCCGTGGGCGGAGATCGACATGGATTTCATGAACCTCAACCAGGCCGCCCACGGCGACCGGGAGTTCGCCTACATCCTGACCCGGCTCGGCGTGCCGCGGAAGACCGTCGTCGGGCACGTGTCCCAACCCGGCGTCGCCGCGCGGGTGGCGCGGTGGGCGCGGGCGGCGGCGGGCTGGGCGGAGCTGCGCAGCCTGCGGGTGGCCCGGTTCGGGGACAACATGCGCAACGTCGCGGTCACCGAGGGGGACAAGACGGAAATCGAGGCGCGGTTCGGCGTCTCGGTAAACACCTGGGCCGTGAACGACCTGGTCGAACGGATCGACACCGCTCCGGACGCCGAGGTCGACGCCCTGGTGGGGGAGTACCTCGACCAGTACGACGTCGTCGACGAGCTTCGGCCGGGCGGGGCCCGGCACGAGTCGCTGCGGTACGGCGCCCGGATCGAGGCGGGGCTGCGCTCGTTCCTCACGGCGGGCGGCTTCGGCGCCTTCACCACCAACTTCGAGGACCTGGGCGGATTGCGCCAACTGCCCGGTCTGGCCGTGCAGCGCCTGATGGCCGACGGCTTCGGCTTCGGCGCCGAGGGCGACTGGAAGACGGCGATCCTGGTCCGGGCGGCCAAGGTGATGGGCTACGGCCTGCCGGGCGGCGCGAGCCTGATGGAGGACTACACCTACGATCTCGCCCCGGGGCGCGAGCGGATTCTCGGCGCGCACATGCTGGAGATCTGCCCGTCGCTCACGGCCGATCGGCCGCGCCTGGAGATCCACCCGCTCGCTATCGGCGGCCGCGAGGACCCGGTGCGGCTGGTCTTCAATACCGACGCCGGGCCGGGGCTCGTCGTCGCCATGTCCGACCTGCGGGACCGGTTCCGGTTGGTGGCGAACGTCGTCGACGTCGTGACGCCCGAACACGACCTGCCGCGGCTGCCCGTGGCCCGGGCGCTGTGGGAGCCCGCCCCGAGTTTCGGCGTCTCGGCGCAGTGTTGGCTCACCTCGGGCGCGGCGCACCACACCTGCCTGACGACGGCGCTCGACCTCGAGGTCTTCGAGGACCTGGCCCGGATCGCCGACGTCGAACTCGCCGTGATCGACGCCGGGACCACGGCCCGCGAGTTCGAGCGGGAGCTGCGCGCGAACGAGGTCTACTTCCGGCTGAGTCAGGGCCGGTAAGTGCACAACCGATGTACCAGTTGGTCGAGGTAGCAGGGCGTCAGCGGACCACCTCGGTGCGCTGATTCAATCTCGAGGAGGAGAGCTGATGTTCAATCGACAGTTCCGCCGGACCGGCCTCGTGGGGGCGGTCGCGGCGATTGCGGCCCTGGCGCTCGCCGCGTGCGGCGGCGGCGACGAAGGCAGCGATGACCAGAGCTCGACGGCGGCGGCGGCCGGCGGCAGCGACGTGATCAAGGTCGGCTTCGCCCAGGTCGGCGCGGAGAGCGGCTGGCGGACGGCGAACACCAAGTCGATCAAGGAGACGCTGACCAAGGAGAACGGGTTCGATCTCACCTTCTCCGACGCCCAGCAGAAGCAGGAGAACCAGATCCAGGCGATCCGCACCTTTATCAGCCAGAAGGTCGACGTCATCGCCTTCTCGCCGGTCGTCACCTCCGGGTGGGACCAGGTGCTCGCCGAGGCCAAGGCGGCGGGGATTCCCGTCGTGCTGACCGACCGCGCCGTCGACTCGCCGGACACGAGCCTGTACGTCTCGTTCATCGGCTCGGACTTCGTCGACGAGGGCGAGCGGGCGGGCGCCTGGGTGTCCAAGAACCCCGGCGCCGAGCAGATCAACGTCGTCGAGCTGCAGGGCACCACCGGCTCGGCCCCGATGATCGACCGCCAGAAGGGCTTCAAGGCCGCTGTCGCCGACAACCCGAACGTCAAGATCATCGACTCCCAGACCGGTGACTTCACCCGCGACGGCGGCAAGCAGGTGATGGAGGGCTTCCTGCAGAAGCACAAGGACATCGACGTCGTGTTCGCGCACAACGACGACATGGGCCTGGGCGCGATCCAGGCGATCGAGGCTGCGGGCAAGAAGCCCGGCGTCGACATTCAGATCGTCACGATCGACGCGGTGCACGACGGTATGCAGGCCCTCGCCGACGGCAAGATCAACTACATCATCGAGTGCAACCCGCTGCTCGGTCCCGACCTCGCCGACATCATCAAGCAGGTGATGGCCGGCGAGACGCCCGAGAAGCGCATTGTCGTCAAGGACGACGAGTTCGACCAGGCGAAGGCGAAGGAAGTTCTGCCCACCCGTCAGTACTGAGTCGAATCGCGGGGCAGCGCCCCGCGTCGACTCCAGGCCGCGGGCCGGCATGAGCCGGCCCGCGGCCCGCCCCCCCGCCCG
>JAVBMU010000003.1:0-7161 GCA_031552185.1 Cellulomonadaceae bacterium
GTGGGCACAGGGCACCATCAGCAAGGACGACTTCCCCGCGGGCGTCACGTTCGAGGTCACCGTGGTCAACGGTTCCGGCGTGCCGGTCGAGGTCGCGAACTTCGGCGGCATTGCCGTATCGGTAGACTCCGGGACCGCGAACGGCGAACCGCTCACGTGCGAGTCCGACGTGAGCGCGTCGGGCACGCTCCAGCCCGGCCGAACGGCGACCTGGCCCGAGTGCTGGGCGGTGCAGGACACCGGCGACGTCGTCGTGACCGGCGGGGGCGCCCCCGACTCCGACCGCGAGGACTGGATCTGGCAATGACATCACTGACACGATCACTTACGTTGCCGCCGCGATCCCAGACGAGCGAATGGGTTACGGTGTGATTGCGGTTCACTAATGAACAAGTCAAGGGTTCGGTTCCCTCGGGTGGCTCCGAAACGCCCCGCCACCTGCGGCAACGCAGGGCGGGCGGTTCGCGCGCATGGGACTGGGGCGGCACCGAAGCGCTGAGGCACGAACCGAGGTACTGGACATCAGGGCGCGCGCCGCCCATGCCTGGCGCTGGTCGGGCGGTGCCTGCCCGAAACCCAGCGCCAGATGCGCTGGGCGAACTCGAGGCTCAAGGACTTCGCGCCGCAACTCATCGTCAGCTGACCGCCGGCCCGGCCGGGCAGCCAGGTGACGTCACTTGCCGGGGCAAACCATCCCTTTTCGGAACCCAACCTGTGCCCGCCGCCGCGCGGCTGCCCGCCTCGGCCGGCGGCGGGCGCTGCCCGCTGTCGCCGCCTGCCGATCGAGTGGCCGGGATCACCTGGTTCGATGCCTAGACTTGCGGAGCGGACTCGGGAAGGACGTGAACGTGATCGGCACACCTGCATCCTCGATGAAGGACCGGATTGCACACAAATTGCGCGCCGCCATCGTGGAGGGAACCACCAAACCCGGGCAGCGGGTGCTCGACGAGCGGGAGTTGATGGAGCGGCAGAACGTCGCCCGGGGAACCGCGCAGGCGGCGCTGGCCGTCCTGCTCCGCGAAGGATTGATCGTCGCCCGCCCGCCCGAGGGGTATTTCGTTCGCGATCGACGCCCGCTGGACTACCGGCCGCAATTGGAGTCGATCCCGGTCCCCCGCCCCGTCCCCACCGGCGTCGCGGCCGGTCCCGCCGATGCTGCCGCCGCCGTCGGTCTCACCGATGCCACTGCCGCCGGCGCCGCCGTCAGCACGGGGGCCGAGGCGATCCTAGAGCCGTTCCTCGCCGACTCGTCCGCCGGGCGGGTCTTGGAGGCGAAGCTCGACGTCGGGATCGACCGCCCACCCGCTGAGGTGCTCGAGCGGCTCGATCTGCGGCTGGACGAGCCCGCCGTCGTTCGCCGCCGAATGTGCCTGCTCGACGGTGAGCCGGTCCTCGTCAGCGATACCTACCTGCCGTATTCGATCGCCCAGGGTACGGTCCTGGAACTCGACGACCTCGGCGTCGACGTCAATGAAGTTCTCGCGGAGCTGGGACATGCGCAGCTGCGGGTGTCGGACGAGTTCCGGGTCAGGCTGTCGACCCCGGAGGAGGCGCAGCGCCTCGCCCTGCCCGCGGCCATGCCGGTGGCGTGCCACATCGCCACCGGATACACCGCGGCGGAGCGCGCGGTGCGCGTGGTGGTGGGCGTCCTGCCGGGCGATCGGCACGTGATCCGGTTCGAGCGCCGCGGCTAGGGATTTCGAATCGCTGCGGCGTCGACCGTAGCGTTCAGCTCGCCGACGGCGTAGGGTCGCCGGCTTCGTCGGTCCGCAGCAGGACCAGGCTTCGGCCACCCTGCCGGGTGGCCTCGCGCTGCCAGGCGGGCGGCAGCCCGGCGAGCACCCGGTCGCGCGCAGCCCGGGCCTCGACGGCGCGCGGGGAGGTCAGGAGCTCGTGCAAGGCGCGCAGCGCCGGCTCGTCGCCGAGCGGGTCCTCAAGGAGCGTGGCGACGACGCGGTTCGCCGCTGGTCCCACCTCGCGGCGAACGTGTTGGACGGTCGTGGCGTCGTGCAGCAGGTGTGCACGTCGGGGGCTGGGCGCCATCGGTCATCGGCTCCGCGTCGTCGGGCCCGGCGCGTGGCTGCGCGCGGGGCGAGCGGTCACTGCCGCTCACCTGTCATGAGTCGGCATGGGGCGAAAAAATGCAGTACCGCCCGGACTGTGAGCAACGCCACACCCGGAGCAGGCCACACCCGGAGCGACCAGTGGCCCGCAGCGTCAGCCGAAGCGCCGGATGAGCAGCACGCCGGCCCCGGCGGAGGCGAGCACCGCGAGCACGCTGAGGACGAGTTGGGGCCGGTACGGATGGTCCCCCCTCGCCGCGGCGGACGCCCGCTCGCCGTCGAGCAGCCGGGCGCCGGCGCCGCGGCCCGGCACGGAGTAGCCGAGGATCCCGGTCGCTTTCGTGGGCCGGGACGACTCGTCCGTCGTCGTGGTCGGCTCGGCGGGCGCGGTCGACGGCGGGGCCGAGCCGGCATTCGTCGACGCGGTTCGCGAGGGGCTGCGGCCGGGGACACGGCTCGTCTTGCCGGCCGGCGTGGCGGGCGTGCCGGACCCCGACGGGGCCCCCGGCGATTTCGGCGCCGTCGCCGTCGCCGTCGGGGTCGGCGCGGGCTTGGGGGTTGCCGGCTCGGGCGGGGTCGGGGGTGTCGGGATCCCGACCGGATTGCCATCCTTGTTCGGCGCCGAGCATTTCTCGCCGGACCAGGTCTCCTCCAGTCCGTCGCCGTGGAGACCGGCGGACGTGATGCACCATCCGTCGGTGTAGGCGGGGTCGGAGTGATCGACCGGCAGCACCTGCACCACCGCGCCGTCGATGGTCGCGTCGTTCCGGAGGGTCCTGGCCGCCCCGCCCGCGAGGGCGACCAGCTGGTAGGAGAGGACAGCCGGGCCCTGCCAGCCTCCCGGGTTGACGAGTGTGACGGCTGTGGGGGTCACCTCGAGCGACGGTTCGCCCTCGAGATCGCCCCGCACCACGGCCGGCGCGGCCAGGGCCGGGGTCGCCGTCGCTATCCCGAACGCGGCCGGGAGGGCGAGTGCCAGCGCGAGCGACACCGCACGAGATGCCTTGACCATCAGCACTCCCGAATCCGTCGGTTTGCGCGTGAACTCCGGCGCACATCCCGGTGCGGTCGGTTTCACGCAGGTGGTTCCACATCCGGACCCGCTGCCGGCGACCCAGGGCGCGAGCAGCAGGGCTGTCGTGGTCACCCTATCGATCCGGGGCCTATGCCCAAAATGACCGCCACCGCCGAACTGCGCGCGGGCCGCGGATGGCGGCCCGATCCGCCCCGGTCGATCCGGCGCAATCCGGCCGACTTGGGTACCGTCTGGGCATGGCCGATTCACGCCCGGGCAGCGATCCGTCGAGCACCTACGTGGGCGAGGACTGGGCCGGCCGAAGAGTCGAGGCGCAGGCATTCGAGGACGTTCAGTTCCTCGATTGCGATCTGTCCGAGATCGCCACCGTGGGCGCGGTGTTCGCCCAGTGCGCGTTCCGGGGGGTGCGGTTCAATGCTTCGACGCACACGGACACGGCATTCACTAATTGCACCTTCTCCCGGTGCTCGTTCTTCGACGCGAGATTTATCCGGACCAAGCTCGTCGGATCCGGGTTCGACGCCTGCCGGTTCGACTTGCTGCGGGTCGAGGCCGGGGACTGGTCCTATCTCTCGGCGCCGGGCGCGGATCTGACCGGCGCCGACCTGCGCGGCGTGCGGATGCGCGAGGCAGATCTGTCCGGCGCGAAGTGCGCGGGCGCCCGGCTACGGAATCTCGATCTGTCCGGGGCCTGGCTGCGGGGGGCCGACCTTACCGGGACGGACCTGCGGGGGTCGGATCTGTCCTCGCTCGACCCGCGCGAGGTGACCCTGGCCCGGGCGATCGTGGATACCCGACAGGTGGTGCAACTCGCGCTCACTCTGGGTCTTGACGTGCGCGAGGCCGAGGACGACTGAACGCCCGCGGCGGAACCGTCGTCGGTCCGGACGGCGTCGGTCAGAACCGTCGGTCCGGACGGCGTCGGTCAGAACCGGGGTCCGCCGGGGTCGTCGAGGATCTGCCGGATCGGCCGGGTCACGACGTCGACCCGGCGCAACAGATCGGCCGGGCCGCAGACGACAACCCCGCGGTCGTCGATCGTGGCGTACGCCGCGGCGATGCCCTGGACCTCGACCTGCAGGCAGGGCCGGGCGACGCCGTTGATCGCCAGCACCCAGGTGGTGGCCGGGGCGGCGTCGACCTCCCCGATGATCGCCCGCATGGCGCGCTGGTATTCCTGATACGAGGTGAGGAAGTCGTCGTCGTCCCCGGACTGAGCGTGCAGGGGGCCTGCGAGCGCCGCGGACAGCGCGGCGCGGACGATGTCCGCGGCCTGTTCCGGGTCCCGAGCGGCGAACCGCAGCGTTTCGACGTCGAGCATCTCGCCGGCGAAGGAGAGGTAGGAGCGCAGGAAGCGTTCGTCGCCGGCGTCCTCGTCGCCCCCGGTGACGGTTTCCTCCTCGAGGTCCAGCCCCCACGTGAGCGGGTCGTGGATCTCGGCGACGTCGCCGGCGAACTCCGTGAAGCGGGCTGTCGCCCGTTCCCAGGCATCTCCGAAATCGGGCCCGCGAAACCCCTTGCCGTCCATTCCTCGCCCCCCGGCCCTTTGTCGGATGCGTTGCCCAATGTCCAGAGCGTGCCCGTCGCGACCACTGCCGGTCAACATGTCTGCCGAGTGGGTTTTGTGGGTCCCGTCACCCGTCGCGGCCCGCGCGGGCGCAGGCTTTCACGCCGCTGGCGAACACGGGCATGCGGGGGCTGTGGGCCGCGTTGCTCGCGGATAGAGTCATGACAGCCAGTCCGTTTCGTCGACCGCGCCGCTTGTACGCCGCTCGTGAGGAGCGCAGATGTTCGAGAGATTCACCGACCGAGCCCGTCGGGTCGTCGTCCTCGCCCAGGAAGAGGCGAGGATGCTGAACCACAACTACATCGGGACCGAGCACATCCTGCTCGGCCTGATCCATGAGGGCGAAGGAGTCGCCGCCAAGGCGCTGGAGTCGCTGGGCATCTCGCTCGACGGCGTCCGCAGCCAGGTCACCGAGATCATCGGCGAGGGCCAGCAGGCGCCGCAGGGACACATCCCGTTCACCCCGCGCGCCAAGAAGGTCCTGGAGCTCTCGCTGCGCGAGGCGCTGCAACTCGGCCACAACTACATCGGCACCGAGCACATCCTGCTCGGCCTGATCCGCGAGGGCGAGGGAGTCGCGGCCCAGGTGCTCACCAAGATGGGCGCCGACCTCAACAAGGTTCGCCAGCAGGTCATTCAGCTCCTGTCCGGATACCAGGGCAAGGAGCCGGTCGCGGCCGGCGGGCCGGCGGAGGGGGCGCCGTCGGGCTCCGCGGTGCTGGACCAGTTCGGCCGTAACCTCACGCAGGCCGCGCGCGAAGGCAAGCTCGACCCGGTGATCGGGCGGCTGACCGAGATCGAGCGGGTCATGCAGGTGCTCAGCCGGCGGACCAAGAACAACCCGGTGCTGATCGGCGAGCCCGGCGTGGGCAAGACGGCCGTCGTCGAGGGCCTCGCGCAGGACATCGTGCGCGGGGACGTGCCGGAGACCCTCAAGGACAAGCAGTTGTACACCCTGGACCTCGGCGCGCTGGTCGCCGGCTCCCGGTACCGCGGCGACTTCGAGGAGCGCCTGAAGAAGGTGCTCAAGGAGATCCGCACCCGAGGCGACATCATCTTGTTCATCGACGAGATCCACACCCTCGTCGGGGCCGGCGCGGCCGAGGGCGCGATCGACGCGGCGTCGATTCTCAAGCCGATGCTCGCCCGCGGCGAGTTGCAGACGATCGGCGCGACGACGCTCGACGAGTACCGCAAGTACGTCGAGAAGGACCCGGCGCTGGAGCGGCGGTTCCAGCCGATCCAGGTCGCCGAGCCGTCGCTGCAGCACACCATCGAGATCCTCAAGGGCCTGCGGGACCACTACGAGGCGCACCACCGCGTGTCGATCACCGACGGCGCGCTGGTCTCCGCCGCGCAACTGGCCGACCGCTACATCAACGACCGCTTCCTGCCGGACAAGGCGATCGACCTGATCGATGAGGCCGGCGCCCGCCTGCGCATCCGTCGTCTCACCGCGCCGCCCGAGCTCAAGGAGTTCGACGCCCGCATCGAGACCGCGCGCAAGAAGAAGGAGGAGGCGATCGACGGGCAGGACTTCGAGCTCGCCGCCTCCCTCCGCGACGAGGAGCAGCAGCTCAAGAGCGAGCGGGACGAGAAGGAGCAGGCCTGGCGCCACGGCGAGTCCGACGCCGTGACCACGGTCTCCGAGGAGGTCATCGCCGAGGTGCTCGCCGCCTCGACCGGCATCCCGATCGTGAAGCTCACCGAGGAGGAGTCCTCGCGTCTGCTGAACATGGAGAGCGAGCTGCACAAGCGCGTCATCGGCCAGAACGAGGCCATCAAGGCCATGTCCCAGGCGATCCGTCGTACCCGTGCAGGCCTCAAGGACCCCAAGCGTCCCGGTGGCTCGTTCATCTTCGCCGGCCCCACGGGCGTCGGCAAGACCGAGCTCGCCAAGGCGCTCGCGGAGTTCCTCTTCGGTGACGAGGAATCCCTCATCCAGCTCGACATGTCGGAGTTCGGCGAGAAGCACACGGCCTCGCGGCTGTTCGGCTCGCCTCCCGGCTACGTCGGCTACGACGAGGGCGGCCAGCTCACCGAGAAGGTGCGTCGCAAGCCGTTCAGCGTGGTGCTGTTCGACGAGGTGGAGAAGGCCCATGTGGACATCTTCAACTCGCTGCTGCAGATCCTCGAGGACGGCCGGCTCACGGATTCGCAGGGTCGCGTGGTCGACTTCAAGAACACCGTGATCATCATGACCACGAACCTCGGCACGAAAGACATCGCGGGCGGTCCCGTGGGCTTCCTCGCAGAGGGCGACGCGGGTTCGGCGTCGGGCTACGAGCTCATGAAGGGCAAGGTCAACGAGGAGCTCAAGAAGAACTTCAAGCCCGAGTTCCTCAACCGCGTCGACGAGATCATCGTGTTCCCGCAGCTGACCCAGGCCGAGATCATCCAGATCGTCGACCTGATGCTGGCCAAGCTGAACAAGCGCCTCGGCGACAAGAACATGGCGCTGGACCTGACCGACGCCGCCAAGGGCCTGCTGG
>JAVBMU010000044.1:0-54944 GCA_031552185.1 Cellulomonadaceae bacterium
CGCGACGCACCACCCTGCGTCCACCGCCACCCGAGCGAGCCGCGGCGCGCGAGGTAGAGCCACGGCGCGCGAGGTAGAGCCGTAGCGCGACCGACACGCCGGTCCCGCGACACCACGGATCTACCTCGGCCTCGCCGGCTCCCTCGGCGCGCGCCCGCGCCGGCCCGAGCCACCCCCGAACCACCTAACCGCGCGATCTCCTAGGCGCCCATCCTCATCCGCCCACCGCTCATCCGCCCACCGCGTCCACCGCTCAACCGTCCACCCGCTCAACCGCCCACTGCTCAACCGCCCACTGCTCAACCGTCCGTCCACAGGCGATACTCGACCGCGAGACCCTCGGCCTGCGCGAGTTGTTCGGCGACGCGCTCGGGCGCGGTGCCGCCCACGGCGTTGCGGGAGGCAATCGATCCCTCGACCGAGAGCACCGCCCGGACGGCGGGGGTCAGGTCCGGCGAGATCGCGGCCAGATCGGCGTCGGACAAATCCCACAACTCAATGCCGCGGGCCTCGCAGGCCCGGACGCACGCGCCGGCGACCTCATGCGCGGCCCGGAACGGCACCCCCGCCCGGACCAGCCACTCCGCGATGTCGGTGGCCAGCGAGAAGCCGCGCGGGGCGAGCGCGGCCATGCGCTCGGTGTCGAAGGTGAGCGTCGCGACCATGCCGGCGAAGGCCGGCAGCAGTACCTCGAGCGTGTCGATCTGGTCGAAGACCGGCTCCTTGTCCTCCTGCAGGTCGCGGTTGTAGGCGAGCGGCAGTCCCTTGAGCGTGGCCAGGAGGCCGGTCAGGTCGCCGATCAGTCGGCCCGCCTTGCCGCGGGCCAGCTCGGCGATGTCCGGGTTCTTCTTTTGCGGCATGATGCTGGACCCGGTCGAGTACGCGTCGTCGAGCCGGACGAAGCCGAATTCCGCCGTCGCCCAAAGAATTATCTCCTCGGCGGGCCGGGACAGGTCGACGCCGAGCATGGCGCAGATGAAGGCGAATTCCGCCATCGCGTCGCGGGCCGCGGTGCCGTCGATGGAGTTCTCCACCGGGCCGTCGAAGCCGAGTTCGGCCGCGACGGCGGCCGGGTCCAACCCCAGCGACGAGCCCGCGAGCGCCCCCGAGCCGTACGGCGACTTGGCGGCGCGCACGTCCCAGTCGATGAACCGGTCGACGTCACGCAGCAGCGGCCACACGTGCGCGAGCAGGTGGTGGGCCAGCAGGACCGGCTGCGCGTGTTGCAGGTGGGTCCGGCCGGGCATGGGGGCGGCCGGGTGGGCCTCGGCCTGCGCGACGAACGCGTCGACGACGTCGAGCGCGAGCCCGGCGATCACCCGCGCCCGGTCGCGCAGGTACATCCGGGTCAGGGTGGCGATCTGGTCGTTGCGCGAGCGCCCGGCGCGCAGCTTGCCGCCGAGTTCCGCCCCGGCCTGTTCGATCAGGCCGCGTTCGAGCGCGGTGTGGACGTCCTCGTCGTCGTCGGCCGGGCCGAAGGTGCCGGCGGCGACGTCGGCCTGCAGCCGGTCCAGGGCGTCCAGCATGGCGGCGAGTTCGAGGCCGTCGAGCAGCCCGGCGCGGTGCAGCACGCGGGCGTGGGCGGCCGAGCCGGCCAGGTCCTGGCCGGCGAGGCGCCAATCGAAGTGGGTGGACTTGCTCAGCGCGGCCAACGCGTCGCTCGGCCCGCCCGCGAATCGCCCGCCCCAGAGGGCAACCCGCTCGGGCTCGGCGGGTCCGGTCGGGTCACTCGGTTCGGTCGGGTCACTCGGTTCGGTCGGTTCGGTCGGTTCGGTCGGGTCAGTCATGTCTGCCTCGGTGTGCACGGGTGGCCCGACCGGTCACAGGTCGCCGACGCCGAAGTCGACGCCGTGGCCGAACTTCTCGTCCCGGGCGGCGGCGAGCTTGGCGGTCAGACCGTAGATCTCGATGAAGCCCTTCGCCTGCGACTGGTCGTAGGAGTCGCCCTCGTCGTAGGTGGCCAGGTTGAAGTCGTACAGGCTCGCGTCCGAGCGCCGCCCGGTGACGGTGGCCCGGCCACCGTGCAGCACGATCCGGATGTCGCCGCTGACGTACTTCTGGGTGTCGTCGATGAAGATGTCGAGCGACTTCTTCAGCGGGCTGAACCACATCCCGTCGTAGACGAGTTCGGCCCAGCGCTGCTCGACCTGCCGCTTGAACCGGGCCTGCTCCCGCTCGACCGTGACGTTCTCGAGTTCCTGGTGAGCGGCGATCAGTGCGATGGCTCCGGGTGCCTCGTAGATCTCCCGGGACTTGATGCCGACCAGGCGGTCCTCGACGATGTCGATCCGGCCCACGCCCTGCGCGCCGGCGCGCCGGTTCATCTCCTGCACCGCCTGCAGGGGGGTGACGGGGATCTCGTCGATGGCGACCGGGATGCCGCGCTCGAAGGTGATGATGACCTCGTCGGCGACCGGCGGGAAGGTGGGATCGTCGGTGTAGGAGTAGACATCCTTGGTCGGGGCGTTCCAGATGTCCTCGAGGTAGCCCGTCTCCACGGCGCGGCCCCACACGTTCTGGTCGATCGAGAACGGGTTGTGCTTCGTCGTCGCGATCGGCAGTTTGTGCTTGTCCGCGTACGCGATGGCGGCCTCCCGGGTCAGGGCGAGGTCACGGACGGGCGCGATCGTCTTCAGTTCCGGGGCGAGCGACGTCGTCGCGACCTCGAACCGGACCTGGTCGTTGCCCTTGCCGGTGCAGCCGTGGGCCACGGTGGTCGCGCCGAACTGCCGCGCGGCCCGGACCAGGTGCTTGACGATCAGGGGCCGGGACAGCGCGGAGACCAGGGGGTAGCGGTCCAGGTAGAGTCCGTTGGCCCGCAGCGCGGGCATGCAGTACTCCGCGGCGAACTCCTCCCGGGCGTCGGCGACGTAGGCCTCGACCGCGCCGCAGTCCAGCGCCCGGCGGCGGATGACGTCGAGGTCCTCGCCGCCCTGGCCGACGTCGACCGCCACGGCGATCACCTCGGCGCCGGTGGCCTCGCCGATCCAGCCGATGGCAACGGAGGTGTCCAGGCCGCCGGAGTAGGCGAGCACGATGCGTTCGGTCATGACGGATTTCCTTTGTGCTGCGTGGGGGTGGGGAACTCGGTGGGGTCGGCGCCGCCGGCGGAACCGGTGGACAGCGATATGAAGCGTCGGGCCAGGTCGGCACCTCCCGCCGCGGAGCGGGAGACGACGAGGATCGTGTCGTCGCCCGCCACGCAGCCCAGGACGCCGGGCAGGACCGAGTGGTCGATGGCGGACGCGAGGTAGCTCGCCGCGCCGGGAGGGGTGCGCAGAACCGCGAGATTACCGGATGCCTCGGCCGAGACGAGCAGGTCGGTGCACAGCCGGGCCAGGCGCGCGGCGAGATACTCCGGCGAGGCGCCGGCGCGCACCGAACGGTCGCCGCCCTCCCCCGGCACGGCGTAGACGAGCGCGCCGTCCGCGCTGCGGACCTTCTCCGCCCGCAGTTCGATCAGGTCCCGGGACAGGGTGGCCTGGGTGACGGTCAGCCCGTTCTCGGCGAGCGCCGCCGCCAACTCCGCCTGGGAATGGATCGCACCGGCGCGCACGCAATCGATGATCCGCGCGTGCCGGGCGGCCCGGGTGACCGGCAGGCTCACGGCTGCTCCAGCAGCCAGGTGAGCAGGGCCTTCTGGGCATGCAGCCGGTTCTCGGCCTCGTCCCAGATAGCGGACTGCGGTCCGTCCATGATCTCGGCGCTGACCTCACGGCCGCGGTAGGCAGGCAGGCAGTGCAGGAAGATCGCGTCGGGCTTGGCGTGACCGAGCAATTCGGCGTTGACCTGGAACGGGACGAATGGCCGCGCCCGCTCCTCGGCCTCGGCCTCGGCGCCCATGGACACCCAGGTGTCCGTCGCGACGGCGTCGGCGCCGGCCACGGCCTCGACCGGGTCGCTGGTGACCAGGACCGAGCCGCCCGTGCGGGCGGCGATCGCCTCGGCGTCGGCGACGATCGCCGGATCCGGCAGGAAGCCCTCGGGACCGCCGATGCGCACGTGCAGGCCGGCCGTGGCGCCCCCGAGCAGGTACGAGTGGGCCATGTTGTTGCCCGCGTCCCCGACGAAGGCGAGACTCTGCCCGGCCAGCGCGGCGACGCCGCCGCGCAGTTGGGCCACGGTCAGCAGATCGGCCAGTACCTGGCACGGGTGAAACTCGTTGGTCAGGGCGTTGACCACGGGCACCCGGCTGACGGCCGCCATCTCCTCGATCCGCTCCTGGCCGAACGTGCGCCAGACGATGGCCGCCGCCTGCCGGTCCAGGACCTTGGTGGTGTCCGCGATCGACTCCCCTCGGCCGAGCTGGGACGACCCCGCGTCCATCACGAGCGGGTAGCCGCCGAGTTCGGCGATGCCAACCGAGAAGGAGACCCGCGTCCGCGTCGACAGCTTGTCGAACAACACCGCCACGGTCCGCGGCCCGGCCAGCGGCGCGCGCAGGAAGTGGTCGGCGCGGAAGTCGAGGCCGAGTTGCAGCACCTCGCGCTGCTGGGCAGGCGTCAGGTCGTCGTCGCGCAGGAAGTGGTGGGGGGCCATATCAATCCTTCGGTTCGGCGGGGGTGGTTGCGGTGGGGACGACGACGTCGCGAAAGAAGGCGGCGGCGTCGGCGGCCTGGTCCGGGGTGAGGATGAGCGGCGGGGCAAGCCGAATCGCGTCCGGCGCGACGGCGTTGACGATGAACCCGGCGGCCAGGGCGGCCGCGGCCACCTCGGCCGCGACCGGCCGGGTCAAGGTCACGGCGAGCAGGAGGCCGCGCCCGCGGACGCCGGCGATCAACGGATTGCCGGCCGCCTCGATGTCGGCGCGCAAGGCCGCGCCGGTCGCCCGGACGTGCGCGAGCAGGTCGTCGCGCTCGATCACGCCGAGCGTGGCGAGCGCGGCGGCGGCCGCCACCGGATTCCCGCCGAAGGTCGTGCCGTGCTGCCCCCGGCCGAGCAGCCGGGCGGGTCGTTCGCCGAAGGCGACGATCGCGCCGATCGGGAAGCCGCCACCGAGTCCCTTGGCCAGCGTCACGGCGTCGGGCCGGATGCCGCCGCCCAGGTCGGGTTGCTGGAACGCGAACCAGGACCCGGTCCGCCCCACGCCGGTCTGCACCTCGTCGAGCACGAGCAGCGCGCCGGCGCGGGCGGTCAGCTCGCGTGCTCGGGCGAGGTACCCGGCGGGCAGCGGGCGGACGCCCGCCTCGCCCTGGATGGGCTCGACCACCAGGGCGGCGACGCCGCCGCGGGCGGCGACCGTCTCGGCGTCGAAGGCGGCGTCCAGCGCCGCGAGGTCGCCGAACGGCAGGAACTCGACGCCGCCGGGCAGCGGCTCGAAGGGCTCGCGGTAGGCGGGCTTGGAGGTCAGGGCGAGCGCGCCCATGGTGCGGCCGTGGAAGCTGCCCGCCAGTGCGAGGATGCGGGTGCGTGAGCCGTGGCCGTCGTTTCGGCGCGCCATCTTGACGGCCGCCTCGTTCGCCTCCGTGCCGGAATTCGTGAAGAAGACCCGCGAGCCGGCCGGCGCGTCGAGCAGGGCGAGCAGGCGCTCGGCGAGCGCGATCTGGGTGGGCGTGCCGAAGAAGTTCGACACGTGCCCCAGCGTTCCCAATTGCGCGCTGATCGCCGCCGTCAGGGTCGGGTGCGCGTGGCCGAGCGCGTTCACCGCGATCCCGGCGAGCAGGTCGAGGTACCGCTTGCCGTCGGCGTCCCACACGTAGGCGCCCTCGCCCCGGACCAGGATCCGCTGCGGTGGGCCGAACGTGTCCATCAGGGCGTGCTCGTACCGGGCGGTCCAGTCCGCGGCGGAGCCGGGCCGGACCGAGCCGGGGCCGGCCGTGCCGGGCCGGACCAAGCCGGGGCCGGCCGAGGTCAGGTCATTCATGGCCTGCCTCCCGGGTCCGTCGTCCCGGCCCGGGCCGGTGCCGGCGCGGGCGCCGGCCGGTCGGGCACTACCATCGTCCCGCTCCCCAGCGTGGTGAAGACCTCCAGCAGCAGCGAGTGCGGCACCCGCCCGTCGATCACCGTCGCCGCGGGCACGCCGCCGGTGACCGCCCGCAGACACGCCTCCATCTTGGGCACCATGCCGGATTCGAGCGTCGGCAGCAGGGCGGCGAGGTCGCCCGCGGTGATCTCGGCGACCAGCGAGCCGCGGTCCGGCCAGGAGGTATACAACCCTTCGACGTCGGTCAGCACGACGAGCTTCTTGGCCCCCAGCGCGACGGCGAGCGCCGCGGCCGCGGTGTCCGCGTTGACGTTCAGCACCTGGGTGGCGTCCTCGACATCCGGGGCGACCGTCGAGACGACGGGGATCCGGCCGGCGTCGAGCAGGTCCCGGACGGCGGCCGGATCGACGGCGACGACGTCGCCCACGTGTCCGACGTCGACCTCCTCCCCATCGACCGTCGCGGGCCGGCGGGTCGCGCCGAAGAGCCCGCCGTCCTCGCCCGAGAGCCCGACGGCGTACGGTCCGTGCGCGTTGATCAGCCCGACCAGTTCGCGCGAGACCTGGCCGGTCAGCACCATCCGGACGACGTCCATCGCCTCGGGCGTGGTGACCCGCAACCCGCCGCGGAATTCCGAGGCGATCCCCAACCGGGCGAGCATGGCCGAGATCTGCGGACCGCCCCCGTGCACGACCACCGGGTGCAGCCCCACCTCGCGCAGGAAGACCATGTCCTGCGCGAACGCCGCCTTGAGGTCGTCGTCGACCATCGCGTTGCCGCCGTACTTCACCACCAGCAGCGCACCCTTGAATTCCTGCAGCCAGGGCAGCGCCTCCAGCAGGACCTCGGCCTTCTGGGCCGGGTCGAGGTGGGCGCGCGGGTCGAACGCCGGGTCCGTGGGTGCCGGCGGCCCGGAGTCGGCGGCGCCGGCGGGGGCGATGAGGCGGTCGCTCATGAGGAGTATGCGCTGTTCTCGTGGACGTAATCGTGGGTGAGGTCGTTGGTCCAGATCGTGACCTCGGCGTCGCCGGCGTGCAGGTCGATCCCGACGTCGACCCGGCGGGCCGCGGCGAGGTCCACCGCGTCGCGGGCCTCCCCCAGGCCGCCCGCCCGGCAGACCTGAACGCCGTTCATGGTGACGTCCAGCCGCGCCGGATCGAACGGAGCCACCTCGGCGGGCACGGTCCCGACCGCGGCGAGCACCCGCCCCCAGTTGGGATCGTTGCCGAAGACGGCGGCCTTGAACAGGTTGGAGCGCGCGACCGCCCGGGCCACCGCGAGCGCCGCGTCGGTGCTCGTCGCCCCCGTGACCGTGATGACGATGTCGTGGCTCGCGCCCTCGGCGTCGCCGATCAGGCCCGCGGCCAACTCGGCGCACGCTTGCGTCAGGACGGCGGTGAAATCCTCTGCGGGCGCCGTGACCCCGCTCGCCCCGGAGGCGAGCAGGATCACGGTGTCGTTGGTGGACATGCAGCCGTCGGAGTCGATCCGGTCGAAAGTCGCGCCGGTGGCCGCCCGCAGCGCCGCGTCGGCCGTCGCGGCGTCCAGCACCGCGTCCGTCGTCAGCACCACGAGCATGGTGGCCAGGCCGGGCGCGAGCATGCCCGCGCCCTTGGCCATCCCGCCGACCGACCAGCCGTCGGCCCCGGCGACGTGCGCCGTCTTGGGCACGGTGTCCGTCGTCATGATGGCGAGGGCGGCGTCGGCGCCGCCGGCAGGCCCCGCCGCCGCGACGGCGGCGTCGACCCCGGCCAGCAGGAGATCCACCGCCAGCCGCTCGCCGATCAGCCCCGTCGAGCAAACCAGCACGTCCACGGCCGAGCAGTCCAGCGCCGTCGCCACCCGCTCCGCCGTGCGGTGGGTATCGCCGAAGCCGTCCGGCCCCGTGCAGGCGTTCGCCCCGCCGGAGTTGAGCACGACGGCGCGTGCGCGCCCGTCGCGCACCGCCGCCCGGGACCAGGTCACCGGCGCCGCCTCGACCCGGTTGGTGGTGAAGACGGCGGCGGCGACGTCCAGCGGCCCCCCGTTGACGACGAGCGCGACGTCGGGCAGGCCCGTGGTCTTCAGGCCGGCGGCGACGCCGGCGGCGTGGAACCCCTGCGGTGCGGTAACGGTCACGGGGCGACCCCATCCGTGCTCAGGCCCATGTCCTCGGGCAGGCCCAGGGCGATGTTGAGGGACTGGACGGCGGCGCCCGCCGTCCCCTTCACGAGGTTGTCGATGGCGGTCACCGTGACCACCCGGCCGGCGGCCCGGTCGAGCGCCACCTGGACCGCGGCGGTGTTCGCGCCGAGGGTCATCGCCGTCGTCGGCCAGACGCCGGCCGGGAGCAGGCGGATGAACCGCTCCGCGGCGTACGCGTCCTGCCAGGCGGCGCGGATCTCGGCGTCGGTGGCCTCCTCGTGGCCCGGCGCTAGCCGGGCGGTCGCGGTGGCGAGGATGCCCCGCGCCATCGGGACCAGAGTCGGGGTGAAGGAGATCGTGACCTCGGCGCCGCCCGCGGTGCGCAGGTTCTGCGTGATCTCGGGGATGTGCCGGTGCGTGCCGGCGACCGCATACGGCTGGGCGGAGCCCAACCCCTCGGCGGCGAGCAGGTGGGGCTTGAGCGCCTTGCCCGCGCCGGAGTACCCGTTGGCGAGGACCGCAACCAGGTCGTGGCCGGCCAGCAGGCCCGCCGCGATTCCGGGCTGCAGGCCCAGGGTCACCGCGGTGACGTTGCAGCCCGGAACGGCGATCCGCCGCGCGCCCGCGAGGCGCTCGCGCTGGGTGCGCCGGGGCGCGGCGGGGGCCGCCGGGGCCGGGGCGCTCGGCGCCGCCGCCGGGGCCGGGGCCGCCGGGCAGAGGATCAACTCCGGCAGGCCGTAGGGCCACGTCCCGGCGTGCTCGGTGCCGTAGAACGACCGCCAATCGGCGGCGGACTCCAGCCGGTGATCGGCGCCGAGGTCGAGCACCAGGGTGTCGACCGGCAAGGCCGACGCGAGCTCCCCCGAGGCCCCGTGCGGCAGGGCAAGGATGACAACGTCGTGCCTGGCGAGGATGTCCGGCGTCGTCGGCTCGATCACCCGGTCCGCGAGCGAGGCCAGGTGGGGATGGTGCTCCGCGAGGCGGGAACCGGCGGAGGCGTTCGCCGTGAGGGCGCCGATCTCGACCTGGGGGTGGGCGGCGAGCAGGCGCAGCACCTCGCCGCCGGCGTAGCCGGAAGCGCCGGCCACCGCCACTGAGAACGTCATATGCAGAACTATACATACTTATGCAGGACGCAAGCACCGGAGTCCACGGGCGTCACGGCGGTTCGGTCGGAGCATGAGCCGGCGGCGGGCGCCGTCCGAGCGGGGCCACGCTGCCGGGCCGGTGCGACGGCGTCGACGGCTCAGGTCCCGGTCAGGCCGGGCGCGCGGGGCGCGCCGTGATCCGGCCGAACCGGCCGAACCGGCCGGGCGGCCCGCAGCGGCCGCGCCGGGACGAACGCGGCGACGACGGCCGCCGCCAGCAGCACGGGCGCAGACCACGCAAACAGTGGCGCCAGCACGTCGGAGAGCACCTGCGCCGCATCCGCCCGGACTTCGGGCGGCACCGCCGACAATCCCCCGGCGGGAAGCCGCCGGCCGTCGGCGAACGCCCGCTCGAAGGCGGAAGCCCCGCTCGGCAGGCGAGCGGACAGCGCGGCGGCCAAGCCGGCGCCGAAGGAGGCCCCCAGCAGCGCGACGCCCAGCGACGAGCCCGTCTGGCGCACCACCGACGTCGTCGCGGTCGCAGCGCCGATGATCGGCTGTGGCACGGTGTTCTGGACCACGATGCCGATGACCTGTCCGATGCCGGCCATCCCCGCGCTGACCAGCGCCATCGACACCACGACCTGCCACACCGGCGTTTGGGCGTCGAGTCGGCCGAGCAGTGCCGTCCCCGCCGCGGCGACGACGCAACCCACGATCGGGAACCCCCGGTAGCGCCCGGTGCGGGTGATCAGGCGCCCGACCAACACGGTCGCGCCGGCCATCACGAGCACCGCAGGCGCCATGACGAGACCCGACTGCGCGGCGGAGAGCCCCTGGACCACTTGGGTGTACAGCGGCAGGTAGGAGGAGACCGCCTGCACCGCTCCGTTGGTCAGGAAGCCGACGAGCACCACGAGGGTGAACGCCCGCAGCCGGAACAGCCGCACCGGCAGCACCGGGTCGGCCACCCGCAGTTCGACCAGGACCAGCCCGACGGCGGCGGCGACCCCAACCGCGGCAAGCGCCGCGACGGCCGCCCCGCCGAGCTGGGGCGCGCTGCGCGGCAACGTCGTCACCAGGACCATCGCCGTGATCGCGACACCGAGCAGCAGCACCCCCGCCACATCGACCGGCTCGGCCGCGGGGGCGCGAGCACCGCTCGGCAGCCGCGCCAGTATCAGCACCAGCACCCCGCCCGCGGTGCCGGCGGTCACCGCAAACATCCAGCGCCAGGAGGCCGAGTCGGCGAGGGCGCCGCCGACGACGGGCCCGACCAATGCGGCCGAGATCGCGGCGGTCGGGAACAGCCAGGCATAGCGTCCGCGGTCGCGCGGCGCGATCACGTCGGCCAGTTGCGCGGAGCCGAGGGCCATGAACCCGCCGATGCCCAAGCCCGAGACGGCCCGGGCGATGATCAACGTGTCCGGGCCCCAGGCGAAGGCCGCCAACGCGGACCCGAACGCCAGCAGCGAACAGGCGAGCACATACAGAGGCCGGCGACCCCATCGGTCGCCCAGTTTGCCGTACAGGGGGGTCGCCACCGTCGCGGCGAGCAGATTCGCGGCGAGCACCCAGGCGATCGAGTTCACTGCGCCGAGCTCGGTGGCGATCGTCGGCAGCGACGTCGTCACCATGATCGAGTCGAGGCCGACCAGGAACATTCCCCCGCCGACGCAAGCCAGCACCCAGGCGAGCGAGCCGGCACCGTTCGGCACCTGCTCAGCGCCCGGGTCGGCCTCGGAGCCTTCGTCGGCGGCGGTCGGCGCCATCGAGCCATGATCCGTCGGGAAGCGTCGGCCTGCACCACCTTCGGACGGCCCCCGCCACGCCTTGGGCCGTTCCGATCGACCGTAGGCTGAGCGCATGCGCGCGATCGTGGCCCGCGAGGCGGGCGGCCCGGAAGTCCTGGAACTCGTCGAGCGACCCGACCCGTCCCCCGGGGAGGGCGAACTCGTGGTCCGCGCGGCCGCCATCGGGGTGAACTTCATCGACACCTATCGGCGCGCCGGCGTGTACCAGGTGCCGTACCCGCACGTGCCGGGCTCCGAGGGTTCGGGCACGGTCGAGGCGGTCGGCGCGGGCGTGGTGGGCTTCGCCGTCGGCGACCGAGTGCTCTGGCACGAGGCCAAAGGTTCCTACGCGGAACTCGTGACGGTCCGGGCGGCCGATGCCCTGCCGGTGCCCGCCGGCGTGGAGCTCGACGTCGCCGGCGCGGTCCCGTTGCAGGGCTTCACGGCGCACTACCTCTGCAACTCGACCTACCCGGTTCAGGCGGGCGACTGGGCGCTCGTGCACGCGGGCGCCGGCGGCGTCGGGCTGCTGCTCACCCAACTCATCGTGGCCCGCGGTGGGCGCGTGATCAGCACGGTCGGCACGCCCGAGAAGGCTGACCTCGCGCGGGCCGCCGGGGCGGAACACACGATCCATTACCGCGAATTCGCCGACCTGACCGTTGAGCTGCCCGCGGCCGTGAAGGCGATCGTCGGCCCGGCGGGCGTGCCGGTGGTGTTCGATTCGGTCGGCAAGGACACCTTCGACGGTTCCCTGGCCTGCCTGCGGCCGCGCGGCATGATGGTGTTGTTCGGCGGTTCGTCCGGGCAGGTGCCGCCGGTCGACCCACAGCGCCTCAATGCCGGCGGTTCGTTGTTCCTGACTCGGCCGACGCTGGCCCATTACACGGCGACGCGCGACGAACTGGAGTGGCGCGGCCGCGAGGTGCTCGGCGCCGTCGCAAGCGGGTCGTTGCAGGTGCGGATCGGGGCCAGGTTCGCCCTCGCCGACGCCGCCGCGGCGCACCGCGCGCTGGAGGGCCGGGGGACCACCGGCAAGGTCATCCTGGTTCCGTAGCAGGACGACGGCGGACGGCTCGCATCCGGGCGATCGGGCACAGAAACGAAACCGGGAGACGAGATGTGGGATTGGGTGCCGGCCCGCGAGGGCGAGGATCCGCGGGACGCGCCCTCACCCGGGTTGCGGCGCACCTTCACTGTGCTGCTCGTGGTGTTCACGGCCGTCCTGGCGCTCTACTTTGCGCAGCAGGCCTGGGGCACGACGCAATCGTCCTGCGTCGAGGACCGTCCGGCGGGCGTGCCGGCGTCGGAGGTGTCCACCACCTGGCGGTGGTGGCCGCCCGGGCAGGTGTGCGATTACCCAGAAACTGAAGGCTCGACGACGATGGCGGCCGACAGGCCGGCGGGGGTCCGGGTCCAGGCCTAGACGAGTGATTCCGAATTGTGGGGTCGGGTGGTTCGCGGGTGGCCCGGGCCGGCGCGGGCGCGCGCCGAGAAAACCGGCCAGGCCGAGGTAGCCGGCCAGGCCGAGGCAGCCGGCGAGGCCGAGGCAGCCGGCCAGGCCGAGGCAGCCGGCGAGGCCGAGGTAGATCCGTGGTGTCGCGGGACCGGCGTGTCGGTCGCGCTACGGCTCTACCTCGCGCGCCGTGGCTCTACCTCGCGCACCGCGGCACGCTCGGGTGGCGGTGGACGCAAGGTGATGCGTCGCGAGTCAGTACCTTGGGCCGGCGAGTCAGTACTCGGCGCGCAAGGTACTGACTCGGCGCGATGGAGGCCCCCGTCTCACCGCCCGCCCAGGATTGCCGCCGCCACGGGCGGCCGAACGCCGGTGCCGAACCGGGCCCGACGGTCGGGCCACCCCGCCGCCGAAGACCGCCGCAATTCGGAATCACTCATCTAGCCGCGCGAGATGGCGGTCAGGGCCGAGACCACGCGCGCGATCTCCAGGACGGCGACCACCTGGCCGCCCTGGTCGGCGGGGCGGTCGAGCACGGCAACCATCGGCACCCGGTGATCCACCTCACCGAGCCGCGCCAACAGGCTCCGGCCGGCTGCGTCCATCGTCACCGCCACGGGCGGGAGTGGCACGGCGGCCGCCATGACGGGGGTGCCGGCCGCGAGGTCGACGGGAACGGTCCGGGCCGCCTCGGGATCGACGAACGCGACGGGGCGCCCCCCATCCAGCACCACGGCGATCACGTGCGGGCCGCCCGCCCGGGCGACCGCGGCGCCGGCATCGGCCACGCTCGCGGTGGCCGGCACGGTCAGGGCGGGCGAGGCGAGCGCCCGCACCGTGATGTCCTCGACCGCGGTCCGGGCCCGGGACGCGCGCAGGGCCTGGCCGGCGCCCGACCAGAGGAACCCGGCGATCAGCGCGGTCCACACGAACGTCACCATGCTCAGCCGGCCGCCGCCGATCAGCGGCCACAACGCCCATCCGACGACGCCCAGGGCCACCGCCCGACCGACCCACCCGGCCGCCACGGTCCCCTTCGACCGGACCCCCGTCGCGGCCCAGACGATGGACTCGAGGATCTGTCCGCCGTCGAGGGGCAGGCCGGGCAGCAGGTTGAAGAACCCGACGAAGGCGTTCGAAAAGGCCCCGGCGAACAGCAGCAGCGCCGCGATCGAGCCCCGCGGCTGCGTGTTGAAGCCCGCCCACAGCGCCCCGGCCAGCGCGAGGTTGGTGACCGGACCCACCACCGAGATCAAGAGGCCGTCCAGCGGGCGGCCCCCGCCGCCGACATACGATGTGTGCCCGCCCCACAGCGTCAGCGCCAGTTCCGTCACCCGCTGGCCGCGCGCCCGCGCCATCAGCGCGTGGGCGACTTCATGACAGAAGACGGAGACGAAGAGCAACAGGACGAATGCGAAGGCGACGAGGTAGATCCGGCTGCCGCTGAGATCCGGGGCCGAATTGCGCACGGTCGGCGCGAACAGCACGGTCAGAATCACCGCGGCGACGAACCACGACGGCGTCAGGATGACCGGGGCACCGGCGATTCGGCCGATCACCCAGCCGTTGGTGCGCGGCTCGACGGGGCGCTGCGTCGTCCGCGGCGGGGGATTGTCGCTCACGGCCGTAAGCCTAGTTCCCGACGGCGTTCCGATGCGCCGAGGGCGGGCAGTTACCACCGCTGGGCCGGCGCCTGCACCACAGCGTCAGTGGCTCGCTCTAGGCTCTCGCCATGGCACCTGCGCCCCCCGGGACCACGACCGACGACGACGCGCCCGCCCCGACCGCCCGGCCGCCGGCGCTCTCGCCGTCCCGGCTCAACGACTTCACCCAGTGCCCGCTGCTGTTCCGGTTCCGGTCGGTCGACCGGCTGCCCGAGCCCGCCGCCCCGGCGGCGGCCCGCGGCACCCTGGTGCATGCCGTCCTGGAGCGACTCTTCGACGCGCCACCCGGGGAGCGCACCCCGGCTGCCGCCAAGGCGTTGGTCCCCGGGGAGTGGGAGCGACTCGTCGCTGTCGACCCGCGGTATGCCGCCCTGCCCGAGGCCCAGGACGAGCGCTGGCTCGTCGGCGCCGGCACGCTCCTGGACACCTACTTCACCCTCGAGGATCCCAACCGCCTCGCACCCGAGGCGCGGGAGCTTCGCGTCGAGACCCGGCTGCCCGGCGGACCGCGGCTGCGCGGCATCGTCGACCGGCTCGACGTCGCACCCGACGGCGCGATGCGGGTGGTCGACTACAAGACCGGTCGCTCCCCGCGGCCGGGATACGAATCCGGCGCCCTGTTCCAGATGCGGTTCTACGCCCTCGTGCTGTGGCTGGAACGCGGCCGGATCCCGCGCCTGCTCCAGTTGATCTACCTGCGCGACGGCCAGCTCCTGCGCACGGAACCGCGGGAGGGAGAACTGCGGATCGCCGAGCAGCGGATCCGCTCCCTGTGGGGCGCGATCAGCGACGCCGCGCACGCCGGCGCCTGGGCGCCGCGGCGGTCGGGGCTGTGTTCGTGGTGTGCGCACCAGGCCTTGTGTCCGGAATTCGGCGGCCGGCCACCCGAGTTGCCCGACGGCGCCGCCCTCGCCGCGCTCGACGTCGCGCCCTGACCCGGGTCAGGCGCCCGACGGCCCACCGATCAGGTCGACGACTTCCCCGGCGCCGATCCTGCCGATCGTGGCGACGTCGACCACCGCCAGCGACGGCGCCCGGCTCAGGCCCCGCGCGGCGGCGACGGGCAGCACCGCTTCGACCCCCAAGGTGGCGGCCCCGGCCGCCCTGGCCGACGCGATGCCCACCGGCGAATCCTCGATCGCCACGCACCGCCCGGGATCGACGCCGAGCCGCGCCGCGGCGAGCAGGTAGGGATCGGGCGCCGGCTTGCCGTTCGCCACCTCGTCCCCGCTGACCACCGTCGCAAAGGTGCCTGCCGGCAGGTGCCCGACGACGGCGTCGGCCAAGTCCCGGTAGGACATCGTGACCAGGGCGCACGGAACGTCGTGGGCCCGCAGCGCCGTGAGCAGTTCGAGCGCACCCGGCTGCCAGGGCGCCCGAACGCCGACGGCGCGGACCACCGATTCGGTGAGCGTCGCAATAATGTCGTCGATCGGGAGCCCGACCCCCGCCGCCCGTAGAATCCGGGCCGACTCCGGCAGTGGGTTGCCGACCAGGCCGAGCGCGTCGGCCTCGGTCCAGACGCCGCCGTGGCGCGCGACGAGCGCCATCTCGGCGGCGATCCAGTGCGGCTCGGTGTCCACGAGGGTGCCATCCATGTCCCACAGCACCGCGGCCGGCAGCGGCCCGGGAGCTACGACGCCCTGAACTGCGGATTCATCGACCAGCGCGCGGTCCAAGATCTCTCGGATCACCTTCTGTTTCGCTGCGTTGTAGTCGCCGATCACCGCCTCGCGGCCGACCTCGTCCACCGCCACCCGTTTCGCTGCGGCGTACCTGGCGCGGTCTTCCGGATGCCCCCGCAGCCAGTCGCGCAAGAGCCGATGGCGGATCAGTTCCGGGCTGCCCGGACCGAAGATGTGGAGGTTCACGCGTGGCTCGTCCAGTCGCAGCATCCGGTGCTCGTGCCACCAGGGTTCACGGATCACGTGACGGTAGCCGAGCGCGACCAGCGCGGGAATGTAGGCGTCCTCGTCGGACGGGTTCGGGACAGTCAGGTCGACGTCGATGACATCCTTCGCAGCCTGGCCCGGCACGGCCGTCGAGCCCACGTGCTCAACCTTCAGAGCGTCCGGTACCGCCGCCCGGATCGTAGCCGCAAGCCCCTCGAACTGCGTCGGCCACGACCCGTCGTAGTCGCGGATCTCAATCAGCTCCGGGTACGAATGACCCTCAACGAACGGGTTTCTCATCGCTGCCTCGTCGTCCCACAGCGATCGAAGTGAAGAACGCCGACCACGGCGTCGACCAAATCGGAACGGGTGATCAAGGGCAACCTCCATCGAGCGTCTCCCGCACCATTCTCGGTGCGTCGCGCAACCGAGGACAAACGCGGGAGCCGGCCGGCGGCCGGCGTCGGGATCCGCGCCCTGGCGTCGGCGAACGCGCCGGGGCAAGAGCGGTACACCGAGTTCGCCCGATTCCGCCTAGGCTGGGGACGATGACTGAGAACCGGACCGGCCCCAGCGGGCGCCACGAGGCAAGCCGCCGAACGGTGATGCTCGCCGCCTTCGAGGGATGGAACGACGCCGGGGGCGCGGCGAGTGCCGCCCTGACCCACCTGCGGGAGGTGTGGGGCGGCGCGCCACTGGCCGAACTGGATCCGGAGGAGTACCACGACTTCCAGGTCAACCGGCCCACCGTCGCCCGCGACGCGCTCGGCAACACCGAGGTCACCTGGCCGAGCACCCGGGTGTTCGAGACGACCGTCCCGGGCGGTTCACGTCGGGTCCTGCTCGTGCACGGCATCGAGCCGTCGATGCGCTGGCGCCGGTACTGCCGGGAATTGCTTGACATCGCCGTGGACCAGGGCGCCGGCACCGTCGTCACCTTCGGCGCGCTGCTGGCCGACGTCCCGCACACCCGGCCGATCCCGATGACCGCCACGTCCGAGAGCGCGGGGCTGCGGGCGGTGCTCGACGTCGAACCCAGCAGTTATGAGGGACCCACCGGAATCGTCGGGGTGCTCCAGCACGCCGCGCAGGAGCGTGGGCTTCAGTCGGTCTCCCTCTGGGCGGCCGTACCGCACTACGTCGCGCATCCGCCGTCACCCAAGGCCACGCTGGCAATTCTCGCCCGGGTCGAGGAACTCCTCGGCGAGCCGATTCCGCTCGGCGACCTGCCCGAGGACGCCCTCGCCTGGCAGCACGGCGTCGACGAACTCGCCGCGGAGGACGCGGAAATTGCCGAGTACGTCCAGCAACTCGAACACGCCAAGGACACCACGGATCTGCCGGAGGCCAGCGGCGAGGCGATCGCGCGCGAATTCGAGCGCTACCTGCGCCGGCGCGACCGCGGCGACGGCGGGAAACCCGTGTAAGCGTGGCCCATGCGGGCGGCCCAGCCGACCGCGCACCGGAATTGTGGACCGGGACCGCCTCAGATTCGCACGCCCAGGAGCGCGTCCACCGCAGCGGCGATCAGCGCGCCGTCATCCCACCCGGCCGAACCGCCACCCGACCCGGCCGAACCGTCACCCGACCCGGCCGAACCGCCGATGACTGCCGCCGCCCAGGCATCCACCGCGGCGAGCGCGGCGGGCGCGTCCAGGTCGTCGGCCAGGGCCGCCCGGATGTCATCGAGCACAACGTGGGCATCGAGCGGGCGGTCGGCTCGACCGCCCGCGCGGCCGCCGGCCGAAGCACCCACCCCGGCGCCCACCACACCGCCATCACCCGACCCGCCACCCACCGACCCGCCACCCACCGACCCACCCACCGCGCGGCGCCAGGTCGCGAGGCGGGCCCGGGCACCGACCACGTCGGCGTCGGTCCACTCCCAGTCCGAGCGATAGTGGTGGGCCAGCAGCGCCAAGCGGATCGCCATCGGGTCCACCCCGGCCGCTCGCAGCTTGCCGACAAACACGAGGTTGCCCAACGACTTGCTCATCTTCTCGCCCTGGTACGCGACCAGTCCGGAGTGCAGGTGGACGCGGGGCGCGCCCCCGACGAGCAGCCGATCGTGCGAGGAGGACATCTCGTGGTGCGGGAACAGCAGGTCGAGCCCGCCGCCCTGCACGTCGAACGCCTGCCCGAGCGCCGCCGTCGAAATCACCGCGCATTCGATGTGCCAGCCCGGCCGCCCGGCACCCAGGCTCGCACCGGGCCAGGCCGGCTCGCCGGGCCGCTCGCGGCGCCACAGCAACGGATCGAGCGGGTTCTTCTTGCCGGGGCGCTCCGGATCGCCCCCGCGTTCGGCGGACAGCGCGAGCATCGTCTCGCGCGAATAGCGCGAGACGCTGCCGAAGGCCGGGTCCGCCCCGAGGTCCGCGTAGACGTCGCCGAGTTCCGGCGCGGGGCCCCCGGCGCCGGGCTCGACCGCCACCCGGTAGGCCTGACCGGCGTCGAGCAGGCGCTCGACGGCGGTGACCACATCCGGGATGGTCTCGACGGCGCCCCGAAAGACGTCCGGCGGTAGTACCCGCAGCGCGGTCATGTCCGCCCGGAACAGCCGCGTCTGATCAGCGGCAAGTTCGCGCCAGTCGACGCCGGTCGTCTGCGCGCGTTCGAGCAGCGGGTCGTCGATGTCGGTCACGTTGGAGGCGAAAGTGACGCGGTGCCCGGCGTCGTGCCAGGCCCGCACGAGCAGATCGAAGGCGACGTAGGTGGCCAGGTGGCCCATGTGGGTGGCGTCGTACGGCGTGATGCCGCACACGTACAGGCGGGCGGCGACGCCGGGCGCGGCCACCACCGGTTCGCCCGTCGTACTGTCGTGTACCCGGATCGGTCCGCCTCGACCGGGCAGTGCGGGGATCTCGGGACGGGGCCAACTGAGCACGGCCATCACTCTACGGCGCCCGGCCACGCGGGGCGGGCAGATGTCCACGGTCGCGGCCGGCTCCGGGGCGACAATACAGTCATGAGCCAGGACAGCGCGCGATCGGACATGCGGCCCAGTTCAGCGCCTTCCGCCCTGCGGGAGTGGTCGGTGGGGCCCCAATCCGGTGACATCGTCGAGGCCCCTGTCGGTCGTCCGCCGGCGGGCGCCGAGCGGGTCCGGTGGATCCAGGTCGCCGACGCCACGGCCTTCGTCACCCAGGCCCGGGCGCTCGGCCTCGACACCCGCGGCGCCTGGTGGCTGACCGAGCACGGCCCGGCCGGCCGGCACCCGCTCGCCCATGTCCGCCGGATCGGCGACGACTGGCTACTCGCGTGGCTCCCGACGGTCTGGTTCCGGGAGACCGGCGCCGAGGTCCACACGGGCGAGCTGGCCTGTCTGGTCGGCCGCAGCGTCGTCGTCACCTTCGAGGCGGGCGGGGCGAAGGTGCACGAGGACGCGCTGGACCGGCTCAGGTCGACGGGCGGGTCCGATGGGACCGGGTTGCACCGGACGACGGTGGCCATCCTGCTCGCCGTCGTGTCCGCCGCCTCGCGGGTCGAGGTCGAGTTGGGCGACGCCGTCGCCGAACTGGAGAAGACCGTCTTCGGCCCCGAGGAGAGCGACCCCGTGCAGCGGATCTACGCGCTCAAGCGGGAGATCACCGAGGCCCGGCGCGCCCTGCTGCCGGTCTCGGCCGAGTTGCCGGAGCTCGTCGATCCGGAGCGCTCGGCCGGGCTCGCCGTCGATCCGCGGATGGTCGATCGGATGATCTCCACCGTCGAGCGGATCGACCGCCACCTGGACGCCCACGACGACCTGCTCTCGGACATGCTGAGCGTCCACCTCTCGCAGATCTCGGTCCGCCAGAACGAGGACATGCGCAAGATCTCGGCCTGGGCCGCCATCCTGGTCTACCCGACGATCGTCGCGGGCGTCTACGGCATGAATTTCACCCACATGCCCGAGCTGCGCTGGCAGCTTGGCTACCCATTCGCGATCGTGTTGATGATCACCGGCTGCCTCGTGCTGTACCGCTGGTTCAAGAAGGCCGGCTGGCTGTGATTCAGTCTCCCGCGAGCGCCCCGATCGGCTCCAGGACGCCGGTCACCAGCAGCACCAGAACGATCGCCGCCACCGCGATGCGGTAGATCACGAACGGCATGTAGCTGAAGGTCGAGACGATCTTCAGGAACGCGATGATCACCAGGTAGCCGACGACGAAGGACACGATCGTCGCGACGATCGTCGCCAGCGCTCCCGGCACCTCCTGGCCCGCGACGGCGGCCGGCGGGTGCACCAGCTCGAGCAGGCCGGAGCCGAGCACGGCCGGGATGGAGAGCAGGAACGAATAGCGGGCCGCGGCTTCGCGGGTGAATCCCATCAACAGCCCGGCGGTGATGGTGCCGCCGGAGCGGGACACGCCGGGGATGAGGGCGAGCGCCTGGGCGACGCCGAAGCCCAGCGCGGGACCGGGTCGCAGGTCGCGAACCTCGAGCCGCTTGGCGCCGATCCGATCGGCCCAGGCGAGCAGCAGGCCGAAGATCACCAGCGTGGCGCAGGTGATGTAGAGGTTTCGGAAAGCATGTTCGATCGTGCTCTTGAACGTGAGCCCGACGATCACGATCGGGATCGAGCCCAGGATGATGTACCACGCCATCGCGGCGTCGTGGTTGTGAGCGCCGAGCCGCGAACGCCAGTCCTGTCCGTCCCGACCGGACATCGCGCGCCACCAGGCGACGCAAATCGTCACGATGTCCCGCCGGAAGTACAGCAACACCGCGGCCTGGGTGCCGATCTGGATAATCGCGGAGAACGCCGCGCCGGGGTCGGCCGTGCCGATCAGCTCCCCCGTGATGCGCAGGTGTGCGCTGGAGGAGATCGGCAGAAACTCGGTCAGGGCTTGGACCAGGCCAAGGAGGGCGGCTTGCCAGACGTTCACGAGCGGACACACTACCGTCGACCGACGTGATCAACGTCCGGACTCCGACGCGCCGCCCGACCGTGCGGAGGCGGAGGTCGCCCGGGTAGCCTTCGGCAGCATGGAACAGCGACGCCTCGGCCGCACGGGACTGCACGTCTCCGCCCTCGGCCTGGGCACGATGACGTGGGGGCGGGACACCGACGAGCATGACGCGGCCGACCTGCTGCGGACGTTCGTCGATGCGGGCGGGACGCTCGTCGACACCGCCGCCTCCTACGGCAACGGCGACGCCGAGGCGATCATCGGGGCCCTGCTCGCCGGCCCGATCCGGCGCGAGGACCTGGTCCTGTGCACCAAGGCGGGCGTCCGGCCCGGCCCGGACGGGCCGCGGGTGGACGCCTCCCGCGGCTGCCTGCTGGACACGCTCGACGCCTCCTTGGACCGGCTGGGAACCGACCACGTCGACCTGTTCCTGGTGCACGCCCCCGACGCCGTCACGCCGCTCGAGGAGACCGTCGATGCGCTGCGGATCGCCGTCTCCTCGGGCCGGGCCCGCTACGTCGGGCTCTCGAATCACCCCGGCTGGGCGACCGCCCGCGCCGCCACGTTGCTCGGCACCCAGCCGGGCCTGGCGGCCGCCCAGGTGGAGTACTCGCTGCTGCAGCGCGGCGTCGAGCGGGAGATCCTGCCGGCCTGCGAATCGCTGGGGATGGGCGTGATCGCCTGGTCTCCCCTCGGGCGGGGCGTGCTGACCGGGAAGTACCGCCGGATCCTGCCGGCCGACTCCCGCGGCGCCTCCAAGCACCTGGCCTCATTCGTCCAGCCGTACCTGGACCAGGCGTCGTCCGCCGTCGTGGAGGCCGTGGTGACCGCCGCGGACGGCCTCGGCCGGGCTCCGCTGGATGTCTCGCTCGCCTGGCTGCTCGGCCGCCCCACGGTCGCGAGCGCGGTGGTGGGCGCACGCACGCCGGGCCAGTTGCGTTCGATTCTCGACGCCGACCTGGTCGCCCTGGCACCCGCGGTCCGGGCGGCGCTCGACGACGTCAGCGCCCTCGACCTCGGCTACCCCGAACGCTGGTAGCCGGTCCGGGGCGCCGGCCGGCGGCCGATCAGGGGATCAGCGGGCGCCGTTGCGCTCGAGGCGGGGGCTCGACGCCGGGCTCGGCGCGTCGTCGAGTTCGCCGGCCTCCGCCAGCAGGACGTCGTCGTCGAGGTCGTCGGCGCTCTCGTCGAGGTCGTCCAGATCCTCCTCGTCGACGTCCTCCTCGTCGAGGTCGTCGTCATCGTCGACCTCCTCCGCGAGGTAGAACGGCGTCGCCTCGCCGTGCACCTGGCCGAGGGCGTCGTCGTACACCTCGAAAGCGTCCGCCAGGACGTAGTAGGCGTCGTCGACGGCGGGGTCGTCCTCCTCCCGGCGCGCGACGACGGCGTTGTAGTGAGCCTCGAGGGCGGCGATCAGCCGGTCGAGCGCGGCGCGCGGGTCAGCGGTCATACCCTGACCGTAGCGCCGTCGACGGCACAATGGCAGTCGTGGACCCGGTCCCGTTACCGCGGCGTGACCATCGCCACGCCGACACCGGTCCTCATCAGCCCGGACGCCCCCGCGTGTCGCCCGATTGCCGCGCGACGCGGACAGGTACCATGCGTCTTTTCCGGCCGCCGGGCCCCGTCCGGTGGGCCGGGTCGCGGCGGGACGTCCAGCCCTTGCCGGGGCGGTGAACCGTCTGCGACGATCGTGGGATCCGGCGCGGCCGGGGGCTGGCGCCGGCCGCTCGAACTCGCTGCGCACCTCGGTGCGCAACGGGCGTTCCGCGACGTGATGACGTCGCGGGGGACGACGAAAGGGACGGTGGCGCCGGGTGATTCCAACAGCGTCAGGGCCGCGGTCCGGTTGGGCCGCGAACGGCGGGCAGTACGAATACAGGGTGCTGACCATCGCGCCGTCGACGACGACGGCAGACGCGAGCCGCATCCTCACTGACGAGGCGGAGTACGGCAAATGGGAGCTGGCCCGCACCCGCCGATTTGTCGGGGGCGAACGCAAGGTGTGGCTGCGGCGCAAGATCATCCGCGTCAGTTCCACGCTGTGAGCCGGCGGACGCAGTTCGGCGTCGGCGGTCCGGCGCAGTGACGAGCCCGGCCGGCGCCGCCGGTTTCCGCAAGGCCCGCCGGGGCGCCCCGCCCGGCCTGTTCGGCTGGGAAGCCGCCGGGCTGCGCTGGCTCGCCGTCGACGGCGGACCGCCGGTGGTCGAGGTCCACGACGTCGGGCCCGAGCACCTTGACCTGACCCGAATCGAGCCCGCCCGCGCCGACGCCGCCGCCGCCCGCGAGTTCGGCGCCGCCCTGGCCCGGTTGCACGACGCCGGAGCGCCGGGTTGGGGCGTCGGCCCACCCGGGTGGACCGGACCGGGATTCT
This sequence comes from Cellulomonadaceae bacterium, assembly GCA_031552185.1. Taxonomy (GTDB): domain Bacteria; phylum Actinomycetota; class Actinomycetes; order Actinomycetales; family Cellulomonadaceae; genus JAVBMU01. Next base: position 23,205 of record JAVBMU010000044.1, read on the forward strand.
TCGGTCCCATCCACGACCCATTGCCGCTCGCCCTGGGCGATTGGCCCGACTGGGCCACCTTCTACGCCGAGGCCCGGCTTCGGCCGATCCTGCGCCAGGGTCGGCAGCGCCGGTCCTGGTCCGCGCTGGAGGAGCGGCTGCTCGACGACGTCATCGCCGCCCTGCCCCGGCTGGCCGGTCCGGCGCTCGACGACGTGCCGGCCCGGCTGCACGGTGATCTGTGGTCGGGCAATGTCCTGTGGTCGCGGCAGGCCGGCGCCGGGGCCGTGCGGGCCTGGTTGATCGACCCGGCCGCACACGGTGGCCACCGGGAGACGGACCTGGCGATGCTCGACCTGTTCGGCGCGCCGTACCTGAGCGAGATCGTCGCCGGTTACCAATACGTGCATTCGCTCGCCCCGGGCTGGGAGGGCCGCCTGGCGCTGCACCAGCTCTATCCGGTGGCAGTGCACGTTGTCCTCTTCGGCGGCGGCTACGCCGGTCAACTGCGCGGGCTCATCCGCGGCCTGCTGAAGTAGCGGCCGCTGAACGCCGCGCCGCGTCAGCAGACCTGGAGCAGCCGGTCCAGCACCCGGCACCCGAACTGCAGCGAGTCGACAGGGACGCGCTCGTCGACCCCGTGGAACATCCCGGCGAAGTCGAGCCCCGCCGGCAGCCGCAGCGGCGCGAAGCCGTACCCGGTGATCCCGAGCCGGGCGAGCGACTTGTTGTCGGTGCCGCCGGACAGCATGTACGGCAGCACGGTCGCGCCCGGGTCCTGCTCGACGATGCAGCCGATCATCGCGTCCACCAGCGCGCCCTCGAACGGCACCTCCAGCGCGATGTCCTCGCGCAGGTGACCGATCCGAACGTCGTCCCCGATGAGCGTCCGCAGCGTCGCCATCCCGGCCGCCTCGTGGCCCGGCAGCAGGCGGGCGTCCACGGTCGCCGTCGCCCGCCCCGGGATGACGTTCACCTTGTATCCGGCCGAGAGTTGGGTCGGGTTCGAACTGTGCCGGGTGGTTGCGCCCACGAACGTCGAGGCCGGACCCATCGCCGCGACCAGCGCGTCGACCGTCGCCGGGTCGGCGGGGTCGAACGGAAGCCCGGTCAGGCGCGCGACGCCGGTCAGCAGCGCGGTCACCGTGGGCGTGAGCGTCACCGGCCAGGGGTGCGCGCCGATCCGGGCGACCGCCGTCGCGAGCGCCGTCACCGCATTCTCCCGGTTCACCTGCGAGCCGTGCCCGGCCCGGCCGTCGGCGACCAGCGTCAGCCACGCGATGCTCTTCTCCGCGGTCTGCAGCAGGTACGTGCGCTTGCCCGCGATGTCCACGGAGAACCCGCCGACCTCGCTGATCGCTTCCGTGGCGCCCTCGAACAGCTCCGGGCGGTGCTCGACGGCGTAGTGCGCCCCGTGCAGGCCGCTCGCCTCCTCGTCCGCGAACATCGCCACGACGACGTCGCGCGCCGGGCGCCGGCCCTCCCGGGCCATTTGCCGCACGACGGCGAGGATCATCGCGTCCATGCCCTTCATGTCGACGGCGCCGCGCCCCCACAGCAGCCCGTCGATCTCCTCCCCGCCGAACGGGTCCACCCGCCAGTCGGCCGCCTGCGCGGGCACGACGTCGGTGTGTCCGTGCAGCACGAGCGCCGGCCGGGACGGGTCCGCGCCCGGGAGTCGCACGACGACGTTGGCGCGCCTCGGCTCGGACTCGAAGTACTCGGGTTCGAGCCCGACCTCCTGCAGGCTCGCCAACACGTATTCGGCGGCGACCCGCTCCCCCGGCCCGGTGCCGTCGCCGAAGTTCGACGTGTCGATCCGCAACAGGTCCTGGCAGATCCCGGCGACCTCGGCCGCGGCGGCCGGGCCGGTCGGCGGGTCCCCGGCCGACTGGGCGGACCCACCGGCGGCAGCGGACTCGGACGGGATGTGGGCGTCGGTGCGCATGAAGGCACGCTACCCCCCGGGCGCCCGGGTCCGTGCGCGGCGCTCGTTTGGATCGCCGTCGAGACAGGCTGCACCGGCAGCCGCACCCGCGACGCGCCCGGGCGGGCGGCCCGCGTTCGCGAACCGCCCGCCCGGGGTCGAGGATCGGCCGAGTACTACATCCGCCCGACCCGCGGGATCAACCCGGTGACCAGGGCGCCACGCGGCATGACCGGAACGATCAGCGGCGCCTTGCGCTTGCCCTCGGTGACCTTGAGAATCTCCCAGCCGCCGGGGTTCTTGCCCGTCGTGCGCAGGTTGAACGACGACGCGGTTCCCACCAGCATGAATCCCTTGTCCTCGAAGCTGACGTGCGTCCGCACGCCGTGGTTCGAGGCATTGCCGAAGCCGTCCAGCGTCTCCGCCACCGCCGGTAGCGATGGGCTGTCCATCCGCCACACGTCACCGCCGCCGTAGACCTTGTCGACCAGCGGGGCAACGACCGAGGTGAAGACCTTCTGGTGCGTCGGGCCCATCGTGGTGGTGATGATCGGGTTCGCCGCCACGGCGACGCCGTTGAAGTCGGCGGTGCCGATGTAGAGCCGGTCCTTGAACACCCAGGATCGCCAGGTGTAGAAGTTGTACGAGTTGCCGAAGCCGGCCAGGCCGAACTTCGGCGTCTGCCCGAGCTTGTTCGGCTGGTCGGACCAGCTCTTGGTCGCGGGGTTGTAGACCGGCAACTTCTTCGAGCCGTAGAGCAACTCGACCTTGCGCTTCGCCGGGTCGGCGATGTTCTTGATCCGGAAGAGCGCCGTCCCGCGCATTGACTCCACCGTGTCCCGGGTCAGCGTCGCATTGTCCGTCGGCCGGCCGTAGGCCGCCCAGACCGTGCGGGCTGTCGCGGCCGCGCCGTCGAGCTGCATGGTGCCGATGTAGATGTCGCCGCGCCAACTCACCGGCTCGCTCCACTCGATCGAGCGCCCGACGACGGGGTCCGGGTCGTAGTCGGAGTAGCTGAAGATCGGCGACCAGGCGCTCTTGTCGGCCGTGGTGAGGCCGCCCGCGCGCAGCTTCGGGCCGAGCCAGATCTTGAACGGGCCACCCGAGATCGCGCCGCGGACGCCGTTGACCGTGGTGCCGTGCAGGCCCCACGTGCCGACCACCAGGCGACCCTGGTGCTCGGCGAGGTTGGCGGCCTCGTTGCCCGGCAGCACACCGACCGTCTCGTACTGGAACGGATTGGCTCGGTCGCCGACCCATTTCAGGATGAGGCCGCCGTGCGTCGACGCATCGCGCGCGCCGAGATACAGATTGCCGTCCGAGGCGACCACGCCCATCCGCAACCCGGCATACGTCGGCTCGAACTTCGAGCCCAGGTAGGCGCCCGTGCGCCCGTCGAACGCGAACACCACCAGGCCGAAATCGGTGGCGCCCGCCGCGGCGGCCGCCGGCGGCACCTGGCCGAACAAGAGCACGACGCCGTTGTGCGACGCCCCGCCGCGCAGCCCGATGATGCGGCTCAGCAGCGGCTCGTCCGGGGTGATGTTCTTGGCCTTGCCGGTGCGGGAGTCGACTTGATAAACCTCTGCCGGGCGGGCATCGCCCAGTTCCGGACCCATCACCGAGGCCGACTTGCCGTCGGCGCCCTCACAAGCGTGGTACTTGCTCGCGAAGGAGTACGGCACGCCAGTCTCCTGGCCCCCGTAACACACGATGTTGGAACCGGTGCCGAAGTAGGCGTAGTCACCCGAGCGGACCGCGGCCCAGGCGTAGGCACCGTTGACCTTGGGGCTGAAGCCCTTGGGACACGCCCCGGTGGAGCTGATCGCGGGCGACGGCCCACCGAGGCTCTGGAAGCACTCGTCCGGCTGCGCCTTCGTGATCAGCGACTTGTCCAGGATCGGGCCGACCCACGGCACGGGCGGCAGCGTGGCGGCGTTCGCCGGTGCGGTCAACGGCGCGGTGATGACGGCGGCCGCGACCGCGGCGACCACCGCCCCAGCGACGCGTCGTCGCTTCGGGGAGACAAAGGCTCGATGAGAAACCTTGGATCGCATACGTTTCCTCCCAGAGGGAATCTGCGGGATCCTCCGGCCGCGCGGCACCGGGCGGCGAACCTACCCAATCAGATATTGCGGCCAAAAGATACCGCGACGGATGTGACATGGTCAGAGTCGGCGAATATGCCAAACCGACAATGCAGATCGGTCCCGGCGCGCGCGTCGCTGGTGCGCTTTCCTCGACGCCGCCGCCAGAAAGGGGGCACCAAGGCCTGGGCGCATACTCTTCGGCCAGTCGGAGGTGCCGGGATCTTCCGGACTCTTTCCTCCCGAGCAGCTGGAGTCGGTCGGCCGACCTGTGGCAAGCATAGAGACTCTGGACATGTGCCGCGAGCTGGAAATGCCGTAAGCTTCCGAAATCGTTATCGGTCCGAGAAGGGCGGTTTAGCCGCGTCGAAATGACCGGAGCGTCCTGGAATGCCTGACTACCTCAGTCCGCGCCGCGCGAGCAGCGGCTCGATCCGCGGGTCGCGCCCGCGCAATTCGCGGAACGCGACCATCGGGTCGCCGGACCCGCCTCGTGACAGCAGCCCCGCCCGGAACGCGTCGCCGTTGGCCCGCCGCAGCCCGCCGTTCTCCCGGAACCACTCCACCGTGTCGGCGTCGAACACCTCCGACCAGATGTACGAGTAGTACCCCGCGTCGTAGCCACCACCGAACGCGTGGTTGAAGTACGTCGACCGGTACCGCGGCGGCACCGGCTCGAACGCCACCCCCGCGGCGGTGAGCGCCGCCGCCTCGAAGGCCGGCACGTCGTCGGGCGAGGCGGGCACCTGTTCCGGCGCCAACTGATGCCACGCCTGATCCAGCAGCGCCGCACCCAGGTACTCCGTCGTCGCGAAACCCTCGTTGAACTGCCGTGAGGCGAGCATCGTGTCCACCCGTTCGGCGGGCATCGGCTCGCCGGTCACGTGATGGACTGCGAAAGACCGCAGGATCGCCGGCTCCCAGGCCCACATCTCGTTCACCTGCGACGGGTACTCGACGAAGTCCCGCGGCACCTCGGTGCCGCTCTGCGACGGGTATCGCACGTCCGAGAACAGCCCGTGCAACGCGTGCCCGAACTCGTGGAAGCACGTGATCACCTCGTCCCACACCAGCAGCGTGGGCTCCCCCGCGGGCGGCTTGACGATGTTCAGGTTGTTCACCACGACGGGCCGCTGCCCGAGGAGCGTGTTCTGGTCGACGAGGTTGTTCATCCACGCCCCGCCCCGCTTGGACTCGCGGGTGTACCAGTCGCCGAGGAACAGGCCGAGCCCGGTGTTCGGCTCGCCGGGATCGCCGTCGAACACCTCGAAGACTCGCACGTCCGGGTGGTAGCCGACCAGATCCGACCGTTCGACGAAGCTCAGCCCGTACAGCAGGTGCGCCGCCCGGAAGACGCCGTCCCGGATCACCCGCTCCAGTTCGAGGTACGGGCGCAACGTCGCGTCGTCGAGGGCGAACCGCTCGGCCCTGACCCGCTCCGCATAGAAGGACCAGTCCGCGGCGCGGAGTCTGGCCTCGGGTCCGTCCTCGCCACCGACCGCCGCGGCGAGGTCCGCCGCCTCGCGGCGGGCGTTGGCGACGGCGGCCGGTGCCAGCCGGCCCAGCATGGTGTTGACCGCCTCGGTCGTTTTGGCGCAGGCGTCCTCGGCCACGTAGGCGGCGTGGTGCTCGTAGCCCAGCAAGCGCGCCCGCTGCGCCCGCAGCCGGGCCAGTTCGACGACGATGCCGCGGGTGTCGTGCTCGTCGCCGGTCGCCCCGCGGGACTCGGACGCCGCCTGGATCCGGGCCCGCACATCGCGGCGCTCCAGCGCCGCGAGGACGTTCTGCTGGGTAGGCAACTGCATCTCGATCAACCAGCCGGCCGGGCCCCGCGCCGCGGCGGCGGCTCGGGCGCCGGCGATCGCGTCGTCCGACAGCCCGGCCAGCTCGGACCGGTCCGTCACCAGCACGCTCGCCGCGTTGGCGCCGGCCAGCAAACGCCGCCCGAACGCCGCCTCCAGCGACGTGATCCGAGCGTTCAGCCCGCGCAGCCGGGCCTGGTCGGCTGCGGCCAAGTCGATGCCGGACCGGCGGAAGTCGATCAGGATCGTGCGCAGCAGCCACGCCGCGTCGGGCTCCAGTTGCACCTCGCCCGCCCGGACGGCGTCGGCCAGCGCCCGCACCCGGGCATACAGGGCCGGGTCGAGGTAGATCGCGTCATGGTGCGCAGCCAGCTCCGGAGCGACGGTCTCCTCGATGTCCTCCAGGCCGGGCGTCGCATCGGAGCTGACCTGGTTGTAGAACGCCATCGACGCCCGGTGCAGCACTTGCCCGGAGCGTTCCCAGGCCGCGAGGACGTTCGCCGCCGAGGGCGGCTCGGGGTCCGCGGCGACGGCGGCCAACTCGGCCCGCTCGGCGGCCATGCCGGCCCGCATCGCGGGCAGGTAGTGCTCCTCGCGGATCGCCCGGAAGTCCGGCAACTCGAACGGCAACGACGACGGCGCGGCGAACGGGTTGGCGGGGTCCAGCCGGCCGGGGCCGCCCGGAGCGGGCGCGGCGGCATCGACGGGCACGGGCACGGGCGCGGCGGGGGCGTCGGTCATCGCACCATCCTCGCGCACCGACCGGGCCGTCGGCCCCCCCGTAGGGCCGGCGAGTCGCCCGCGCGGGCGTGAAATACTCGGGAGGTGGGCGAGGCGCCGTCGACATCCGCGATCCGCCGGTACAACCGGGAACGGGTGCTCGAGGCATTCTCCGGTGCGGTCGCCCTGTCGAAGGCGGATATCGCCCGTCGAACCGGTCTTTCCCGGACCACCGTCGCGGGTCTCATGACGGAATTGCTCGACGACGGGACGTTGACACGCTCCGCCCACGCCACGACGCTCGCGCGGCGCGACATCGCCGGCCGCCGGCCGGCGATGTTCGCGGTCACCCCACCGCACGGATATGCGGTGGCCATCGACTTCGGGCACGAACGCATTCAGGTCACCGTCTGTGATCTCGGCGGGCGGGTGATCGGCCGCGGGATGCGCCTGGTCGGGGTGGCAACCGACGCCCGAACCTGCGCGGCGGGCGCCCGGGACGTCCTGGCCGACATCGTCGAACGCGCCGGGATCGGCGGCCTGCGCCGCGCCGGAGTGGTGGCCGCAATCCCCGAACCGATCGACCTCGAGGGCCGGGTAGCCCGGGACAACATCGACAGCCGGTGGCACGGCGTGCGGCCGTCGCAGGTGCTGGCCGACGTCATCGGTGGGCCGGTCCACGCCGAGAACGACGCGAACCTGGCAGTGCTCGGCGAGTCGATCTTCGGCTCCGCCCGAGCGATGGACGACGTCATCTACATCAAGGTCTCCCACGGCGTCGGGCTCGGCCTGCTGACCAACGGCCGGCTGGTGCGCGGCACCAGTGGGCTCGCCGGCGAGATCGGCCACATGCAGGTGCGTTCCGACGGCGCCGTGTGCCGGTGCGGGAAACGGGGCTGCCTCTATACGCTCTGCGCCTCGGAGTTCCTCACGCCCTATCTGCACGCCGTCACGCGCAATCGCGAACTGACCCTCGACAATCTCGCCGGGATGGGCCGCCAGGGCGACCCCGGGGCCGGGCGGCTCCTGCGCGACGCCGGCAGCGAGGTCGGCGCCGCGCTGGCCCCGCTGTGCAATGCCCTCAACCCGCGAGCCGTGATCGTCGGTGGGTCGCTGGCGCGCGCCGGCACCTGGGTGATCGACGGTATCCGGGAAACCCTGGGTGATCGGATCGAGGACCGGGTCGCCGCGTCGCTCAACGTCACCACCGGGACGCTCGGTGAGCGGGCGGAAACCTACGGGGCGGTCAGCATGGCGATCGGCGTCATCGACCCGCGCAGCGGAGCGCCCCGGCCGGCGGCGCGCAGCGTGTCGCCCGCGGGCTGATCCGGATCACGATTCTCGGATCACCGCGCCCGGGTCACCACACCCGGTCACCACACCCGAGGTCCCCGCGGCAACGCCGCCCCGGGCACCTCCCACTCCAGCCGCACGACCCGGCCCAACGAGGCCTCGGTGACGAAGAGCCACCGGCCGTCCGGCCCGCCGAAGCACAGGTTCGTCACATCCGGGTCGGCCAGGTCGACGCGCTCGATGACCCGCCCGGGCTCGGCCACGAACAACGCGCCCGAGCCGGTCCCGGCGACGATCAGGCGACCCCGGCTGTCCCATGCCATCCCGTCCGGGAAGGCGTCGGCGCCGAGGTCGCACCAGAGCACCGGGGCGCCGAGGCGCCCCCGACCCAGGATCGGCAGCGACCAGACCCGTCCGCTGCCCGTCTCGCCGACGAGCACCTCGCTCAGGTCCGGGCTCAGCACGATGCCGTTGGGGAAGACCAGGCCGGTGTGGCAGCGGCGCGCCCAGCCGGATTCGTCGACGAAGCACACCGACCCCGCCGGGCTCGCGCTCGCGGGAGCCGAGCCGCTCGCGTCCCGCGCTGCCCACGCGGGGTCGGTGAACCAGAGCCCGCCGGCCGGGTCGAGGACGAGGTCATTCGGGGCATTGAGCGCGCGGCCGTCGATCTCGGTGAGCAGGTCGCGCCACCGCCCGGTCGGGTCAACCACCTGGATCGCGGGCGGCGTCAGCCCACCGCGGCCGGCCGTCATCCCGGTCGACGCGTTGGGACCCCAGTTGCCGCCGTTATTGCAGATGTAGAGCTGTCCGTCGTCGTCGAAGCCGGCCCCGTTGGGCGACCCGCCCGGCCGGCACAACTCCCGTCGCCGGCCCGCCACGATCCGGCTCACGGCGCCCCCGGCCAACTCGACGACATGCAGCCGCCCGGCCGCGTCGAACCGGGGCCCCTCCGGGTAGGCGAAACCCGTCGCCACCACGTGCTCGGCCGCCTGCCGCCGCCTGCTCCGCTCGCTCACCATGCGCCCTCCTTGTAGTCCCGCAGCGCACGCGCGATCAACCCGTCACCGTGCAAGTCCTCGCGGGCGACATCCGTCCAGTGGTACACCGTGACGCCGTCGGCCGCGGTGCGGGCCACGGCCCGCAGCGCCTCGACGACCTGGGGCGGCGTCAGTTCCTCGGCCCGGCCCATCCCGTCGTGCGGCGGACGGGTATACGCCGGCGACGTCTGCACCGACGGGAGCAGCGTGCTGCGCACCACCGGCCGCAGGTCCGCGACGACCTCGGGGATCCAGGTCATGGCGTCCCGGGCCAGGATCTGGTGGTACACCATCGTCTCGATGTATTCGGCCAGCGTGGACAACTCGCCGAGGTCCTGGCCGAGGATGCGCCGGCCGAGATCGCCCCGGTCGGCCCGCGGGAACGCCACGCCGTTGATCAACGTGGCGGTGCCCGGCTGCACCGCCTGCGCCGCCCCGGCGAGCCGGCGGACGGCGTCGGAAATGACGCCGCATTTCCAGGCGGTCCACTGCGGCGCCAGTTCGGTCAGAATGAGGCGGGCCGCCGCCCGCGCGTCGAGTTTCGGCGGCAATTCGATGCCGGTGTCCCGGGCAAATCGCGCCACGCTGCCGGGCGCAAAGCCGAAGTCCCGAATGTGCGCCGGCGGCACCTGCGGCGTCCAGCCCTCCCAGAACCCGGGAAAACGAATGAAGGAGAGGAACACGCCGTCGGGCCGCAGCTTGTCGACCACGTCCGCCATCAATTCCACCCGGCGCGCGAGGTAGCCGGCCGAATGCGGACTGACGCCCAGGTACCAATCGAACCTGGCCATCGGCCGGCCGTCGTCGCCCACGGGGCGCAGGTCGGGTTCCGATTCCACCCGGTCAGGTTGGTGGAAGACCGCCGTCGATTCGAAGATCTTGATGCCGTGCGCGCGCAATTCGTCCCGGAAGCGTTCCTGGTCGTAGCCGTCCGGCCGGCGCTGGGCGACGTCGCTCTCCGGGAGCGGATCGAGGGTGTTCTGCACCATGGCCAGGTCCACGCCGTGCGCCGCCATGAGCGCCGCCGCAGCGCGCTCGTCCAGACCGAGCTCGGTCATCCAGGCGTAGCCATAGCATTTCACCGCGATCACCGGGGTCATGCGGTCGCCTCCGTCCGGCTCATGACAGAAAGAAGTGTCGCGCGGTCGAGTTGGCCGGCGGCCAGGTCGTGGCTGATCGTTCCGGCGGCGAGGACAAGCACCCGATCGGCCAGTTCGAGCATCTCGTCGAGGTCGTCGGAGATGACGAGGACGGCGGCCCCGGCCTGCGCCATCGATGCGACCTGGGCGTGCAACTCCGCCTTCGCCCCGACGTCGACGCCCGCGGTGGGCTGATCGAAGATCACCGCCTTCGGATCCGCCGCGACCGTGCGCGCGAACAGCACCTTCTGCGCATTGCCGCCGCTGAGGTTCGTGACGAGCGCCGTCGGATCGTGCGGGCGGACCCGGAACCGGGTGAGCAGGGCCGCCACGATCCGGTTGACCGCACCGAACCGGACGATGCCCCGCCGCGCGAGACCGCCCTTCGGTCCGGTGCCCAGGGCCGTCAGTTCGATGTTGTCGCGGACCGATCCCGTCAGCACCAGGCCGGAGCGCTTGCGGTCCTCGGGCACCAGCACGAGGCCGGCGCGGGCACACGCGGCCGGGTTGCGGCGCCGGATCGGCCGGCCGTCGACGGCGACCTCGCCCGCCACCTTGAGGTCGCCGATCAGCGCCCGCGCCAGCCGGGTCCGGCCGGAGCCGACCAGCCCGGCGAGCGCGACGATCTCGCCGCCGTCGACGGTGAGCGACAGGTTCCCGCGCCCCACGCCGATCCCACGCGCGGTCAGCCGAGCGGGCCTCGTCGAGGTCTGTGCGGCCGTGGGCCGCGCCGCTTGGACGACCTCGGCTTCCCGCTCGCCGACCAGTTCGGCCGCGAGCCGGTCGGCCGTGCACTGCGCCGTCGGTCGCTCGGCGACGACGACGCCGTCCCGCAGCACCGTGACCCGGTTCCCGATGTCGATGACCTCGTCGAGGAAATGACTGATATAAACGATGCCGACACCCTGGGCCGCCAGCGACCGGATGATCGTGAAGAGCTGGGCCCGCTCGGCGGGCGCGAGCCGTGCGGTGGGCTCGTCCATGACGAGGTACCGCACGTCCCGCGCCAGCGCCCGCACTATCTCGGTGAGCTGCTGGTCGGCGACGCCGAGCCGACCGACCGGCGTGCGCATCGGCAACGCGATCCCGAACCGCTGCGCCTCCTGGGCGGATCGACGGGCGAGGTCGCCGTGCGCGATTGTCGCCCGGGTGCGGCCGGCCGGTTCCCGGCCGAGCGCGATGTTGTGGGCGACATCGAGCTCGGGCACCAGCGCGAAATCCTGGTGGATGATCGCGATCCCGGCCTCGAGCGAGGCGCGCGGCGTCCGGATGTCCTGCGCGATCCCGTCGATCGCGATCTCACCGGAGTAGTCGGGGTAGGACCCGCCCAGCACCTCCATCAACGTGGATTTGCCCGCCCCGTTGTGCCCGACGAGGGCATGCACCTCACCCGGACGGATGGCGAAATCGACGCCGTGGAGCACCTCCACACCGGCGAAGCTCTTGCGAATGCTCTGCATCGTCAACATCTGAGCTGCTCCACGGTCATCGAGATCGCGTCCCCGGTCCGGGCGCGCTGCTAGTTCTCGCCCCAGGCCGCCGGGACTTCCTCGACGTTCTCGCCGGTCACCAGCGGCATGTCGATGAAGGCCTGCGGCTGCGGCACCGAGGCCTCGTCACCGGTGAGCCAGGCGTATGCGTACCGGACGGCCTGCTCGCCCTGCGGGTCGGGCATCTGATCGACGGTGCCGTACACCGCACCCTTGCGGATGGCGTCCCGCACGTCGGACGGGTAGTCGCCGAGAATGAACTTCACGTCGGTCCGCCCACTCTTCTGGGCGTTCAGCGCCCCCGAGACGCTCTCCGGACCCTGGCCGACGATGGCGTCGATCTTGCCCTTGTCGTACCGGTTGAGGGTGTCCTGGATCGCCGCGAGCGCCTTCGCGTTGTCCCAGTCCGCGCTCACGGCGGACAGCCGCTTGATGCCCGGGTAGTCCTTGAGGTATTCCTCCAGGCCCTGCTGGCGCTGCAGCTGTGCGGAGGTGCCCAGCGTGCCCTGGATGTAGGCGTAGGTACCCTCCTTGCCGATCGCGTTGACCAGGAGCTTGCCCTGGAGTCGGCCGAAGTCGACGTCGTCGACGCCCACGTAGGTGATGAGCTCGGCGCCCTTGGTGGTGTCCGCCATCGTGTTCACCGCCATCACCGGGATGCCGGCCGCGTTGGCCTCCTTGACCGCGGGCACGATGCCGGCCGGGTCGGAGGGGCTGATCAGGATCATGTCGAACTTTTCGGCGATGAACTGCTGGACCACCGAGACCTGGGTCGCCAGGTCGGCGTTGCCATTGCGGATGTCGAGGTCGACGCCGAGTTCCTTCGCGGTGTCCTCGGCCTTCTTGATCAGGCCCGAGTAGAACGGCACCGACGTGTTCCAGATCATGTAGCCGATCCGCAGGTCGTCGCCCTTGGCGCCGGTCGTCGAGCCGGTTCCGGTGGAGCCGCCGGAACCGCTCGAGCAGGCGGCCAGACCGAGCGAGGCCACGGCGATCAGGCCGATCGGTGCGGCCAGGCGCGTGATACGTCGTCGCATGGTTCTTCCTCCGTATGGTGAGGCGGGGCGCTCGCCCCGGGTGCGGTGGGGACAGCGCCCCGAGGGTCCGCCGGACACCCGTGGTCCGGCCGGGTACTCAGCGCAGAGCGCGCCTGCGCCGCTGGAAGGAGTCGATGCCGACGGCCACCAGGATCACGAGTCCCGTGACGAGCGGCTGCCAATAGGAGGCGACCCCGTTGAGGTTGAGGGCATTGGACACGACGCCCAGCAGGAGCGTGCCCAGCACGACAGCGGACACCCGGCCGACGCCGCCGGACAGCGGGACACCACCCACGACGACGGCCGCGATGGCGGCCAAGGGCCACGTCGTCGCGCTGTTGGGCTGGCCGATCCCGGTCTGGGCGAGCAGGAGCACACCCGCGACGCCGGCGAAGGTGCCGCCGATCGCGTAGGTGCCGATGGTCACCGCGGCCGTGTTCACGCCAGCGAGGCGAGCGGCCTGCGGGTTACCACCGGTCGCGTAGATGTAGTGACCGAATTTCGCGAACCGCAGCAGCGCCCAGACCAGGGCCACGACGGCCGCGAAGACCAAGGTCACGATCGGGATGCCGGCAATTCGACCCAACCCGAGTTGGGTGAACGACTCCGGCACGCCGTAGATCGGCTTGGCCTCCGTCACCACGAACAGCCCACCGAGGACGACGCTCTGGGTGCCGAGCGTCACGACGAATGGACTCATCCCGAGGAGCGCCACCAGCGCGCCGTTGACCGCGCCGACCACCAGGCCGGCCAGGATGGCGGCGGCGATCCCCGCGGCCGTGTTCACGTGCACGATCACCGCCGCGGCGATGACCGACGTCATCGCGCCGACCGCGCCGACCGAGAGGTCGAAACCGCCGAGGATGATCATCAGCAACATCCCGCAGGCCACGATCCCGATAATCGAGTTCGCCTGGAGAATGTTGGCGGCGTTGTCCCAACGCCGGAACGCGGGCGTGAAGGCCAATTGCGACACCACGAGGAGCAGCAGGATCGCAAACAACAGGCCCGAACCCCGACTGCGCCGGAACAGCAGAGCGATCCGGGCCGGGCCCGCGACCGAGGTGCCCCGTGGGGCCGGCTCGGTGGGGTGCGCTGTGCTCATGAAGTCGTCCTTGGCTTGCACGAATGTGGCGTGCACACCGTCGTCGGGGCGACGTCATTCAGTCAAGCCTCGGTCACTTTCGATTCGATAAATACGCCGGGGGCTAGGCATAATTTCCCACGCCGCAGGCCAGGGCGTCGGAGCTGCGGCGCGCCGGTGGGTGAAACGGCGCGAAGCTTCTGCGCCGCGCCGAACAGAATGCCTCCCGGGCTGCGCTACGACGCTCCGAGCACCGTCTCCACCGGCGTCCACGGCAGGCCATGCGCCGCGGCCACCGCCTCGTTGGTGAGCGTCCCGTGCCGGGTGGAGAGACCGAGCCGCAGCGCCGGGTCGTCGGTGAGCGCCGCGACCCCCCGATCGGCGAGCGCCTCCAAGTAGGGCAACGTCGCGTTCGTCAGCGCACTGGTCGACGTCGCGGGCACGGCGCCGGGCATGTTCGCCACGCAATAGAACGTCGAGCCGTGCACCCGGAACGTCGGTTCGGCGTGCGTCGTCGGACGAGTGTCGTCGAAACACCCGCCCTGGTCGACGGCGACGTCGACCAGCACCGACCCGGGCTTCATCCGCCGAACCGTCTCATTGCTCACCAGCCGCGGCGCCCGCGCGCCGGCAACCAGTACGGCGCCGATCACCAAATCCGCCTCGGCCACTTCCCGCTCGATGTCGTGCACGGTCGAGCCGAGCGTGCGGATGTGCCCGGCGAACTCCTGGTCGAGCGACCGGAGCACGGTCAACGAGCGGTCCACCACAGTGACCTCCGCGCGCATGCCGACGGCAACCTCCGCGGCGTTGCGGCCCGCCATCCCGCCGCCCAGGATCACCACCCGGCCCGCCCGGGTGCCCGGCACGCCGCCCAGGAGCACCCCGGCGCCGCCGGCGCTGCGCTGCAGCAACCACGCGCCGATCTGCGGCGCCATCCGCCCGGCCACCTCGCTCATCGGGGCCAGCAGGGGCAGGGACCCATCCGCGGGTTGCACCGTCTCGTATGCCACCGACGTCGTCCCGGCCGCCAGCAGCGCCTCCGTGCAGGCGCGGTCCGCCGCCAGGTGCAGGTAGGTGAACAAGATCTGATCGCGACGCAGCATGGCGTACTCGGCCGGCACGGGCTCCTTGACCTTGCACACCAGGTCCGCGGCCCAAGCTTCCGGCGCCGTCGGGACCACGCGCGCCCCGGCCGCGGCATACTCCGCGTCCGACAGTCCGCTGCCGGCGCCCGCGCCCGCCTGCACCACGACCTCATGGCCGGCCGCCACCAGGTGGTGCGCGCCGGCAGGCCGCAGCGCCACGCGCTGCTCGCTGTTCTTCACTTCCGTCGGAATCCCGATTCTCATGGCGACAAGTGTGCGCATCCGGGGGCCTTCAGTGGAAGTCAACGCCCGCTCGTCGGCTACGGACGGGCTGGATGAGCGCGATGCCGCCGGACCGGCGTGTCGGGCGCGCTACGGCTCGGTCACGCGCGGCGCGGCTGTACTTCGCGCAACGCGTCGAGCACCTCAGCCCAAACCCGGGCCGAGGCCAGGGCGGCGTTCGCCTCCCCCGGGCACGCGCGGACCGCCCAGGTCCAGTAGGCCGCCTCGACGGACCGGGCCAAGCCCCACGCCACAATGCGCGCCGGATCCACGCCGATCGAGTCGCCGACCATCCGCGACCGCTCGCGCAGCACTGTTGCGGCGGTTGAGCGGGCGGCACCCGGCCCCGGGCCGGAAGCGGCCGTATTGACGTCGCGGCCGGACGGCGCAGCGATCTCAGCCGAGTCGGCCGCGCCGGCGAACGGCGTCCCGATCTGCTCGACCAGCGGCCACGGGTCGTAGGCGGGATCGCCCACCATCGGCTTCGGATCGACCCAGCGCCATTCGGTGCCGTCCTGCAGGAGATTTCCCGGGTTCGCGTCGCCGTGCACGACGACGGCGCGGGGCGCCGAACTCGGCAGTTCCCGCAGGAGCGCGGCCGCCCGGGCGACCAGCGCGGCGTCGGGCTCGAAAACACCTTGCGCGACCGGTGCCGCCCCGCCGCCGGAGCCGTCCACCCCGGAGCGGCCCACCCCGGCTACCGCGGCGGCGTGGCGGGCCTCGAGCGCATCCGCCCAGCCGGCGCACACGGTTGCCAGCAGAGGTAACTCCGCTACTGACGGCCCCGGCACCGCCGCCGAAGCCTCAGCGCCCGGCGCCTCGATCACGACGCTTCGGCCCGGGCCACATCGGGTGTGCTGCCCTCGGGTGTGCTGCCCGGCGTCGTGCACGCGGCGCAACGCGGCGGCGCCGGCGGCGAGACGGGCGGCGTCGGGCCGGGGGTCGTCCGACAACGGCACCCCCGGAACGCACCGGCGAAGGAGCAGCGACCAGGACGGCGCGTCCGCGGCCAGGAGCGCCGCGGCTCCCCGCCCGCCCCAGCGGGCGAGGGCCGCGGCCTCGGGGCGCGCCTCATCGTGTGGAAAGGAAACCTTGAGCACGACGTCGCGGCCGGCAAAGTCCCCGGCGAACGCCCGCGCCGGCGCGGACCACGCCGCCGTGCCGCCGTCGAAGGGCTCCCCCACCTGCAGATCCCAGCGGCGCGCGGCAGCGGCCACCAGCCCGGGCAGGCGCCCCAACCAGGCCGCCCCGGCCGCGGTGGCCCCGGCACCGGTCAGCAACGCGGCCGGAATCGTCAGCCCGGCTCCCTTCCCGTCCCGCACTGATCCCCCAGTGATCCGATTTTCCACCGCACCGATCCCCCACCGACCCGCCGCGCACCGACCCGCGCACCGACCCGCCGCGCACCGACCCGCGCACCGATCCGCCGCGCACCGACCCGGCTGCCCTAGCCGCATGACCGAATCGCAGCCTTCGCGCAGTTCCCCCGGGCCGGTGGTTGAGGCGCGGCTGCCGTTCGCCGGCGCGTGGCAGGCCCGCAACCGCGATCGTCGGGAACCACATCATTCTTGCGACGCCGGCCGGGTTCTTCGTCGCGCTGGTCCACCTACGTCGCGGCTCGCTGCGCGTGGCGGCGGGGCAGGCAGTCGCCGTCGGCGAGCATCTGGCGGCGTGCGGCAACTCGGGCAACTCGACCCAGCCGCACGTCCATGTCCAGGCCATGGACGACGCCGATCCCGCCCGGGCGCGCGGCGTTGCCATCGAGTATCAGGATTTTCGGGAACGGCCGGCCGGCAGGCGGCGATCTGAATACCGGGCCGGCGGGGTGCCCGGCGAGCGGTCCGTCGTCGAACCGATGCCCGGAACCGCGCAGGCGTGATCGAGGCACGGCCGCCCAGCCGAACCGCCCGGCCGACCCGCCGAGGATCAGTCCGCACCGTCGCCGAGCATGACCTCCCGGGCGGTGGGCGGGGGTCCGTCCATCGGCGGATCCTTGTGGTGCAGCTTCGAGTACACCGCCCACGTCACGGCGACAATCGGCACCGCGACGATCGCGCCCAGGATGCCGGCCATGATCGTGCCGGCGGTCACTGCCACGGCCACCACCACCGGGTGCAGCGAGACCTGCTTGCCCATGATGAGCGGCTGCAGGACGTGCCCCTCGAACTGCCCGATCCCCGCAATGCCGAGCGTGACGATCAGCGCCGTCCACAGCCCGTCCGCCGCCAGGGCCACCACCGCGGCCACGATCATGGCCAGCGGCGCCCCGATGATCGGGATGAAGGCGCCGATGAAGACCAGCACCGCCAGCGGTGCGGCCAGCGGAACCCCAAGAATTGCGAGGAAGATCCCCACCAGAATCGAGTCCGTCAGCGCGATGATCACCGTGCCGCGGGCGTAACCGGAGAACGTGTACCAGCCGGCGCCGCCCGCGATCTTCCAGGTGTCCCGGCTGCGGGCGGGGAGTTGATTCAGGAACCACGTCCACAGCCGGTCACCGCGGGCGACAAAAAACACGGTGCAGAAAATCGCCAGCGCGAACCCGGCAAACCCCTGGATCACCGATCCGGCGCTCGCCAGCGCGCGGCTCGCGATGTCCCCGCCGTGCTGCCCGATCCAGATGCGGGCCGTCTCAATCCATTGGTTCAGGTCCTCGGTGGTCACGTCGATATGGAACGGACTGCCCTTGAGATAACTGAGGATCTCGTTGATGCCCCGCGTGAACTGCTCGGACAGCGCCATCCACTGCCCGGCAACCGACGCGATCACGTACGTCAGCAGGCCCCCGACGAAGGCCAGCGCCGTGATCAACGCCAGCCCCGTCGCCAGGGAGCGCGGCATGATCCGCGCGTAGAAGTCCGTCACCGGTCGCAGCACCGAGGTCAACACCAACGCGATGAACACCGACACAAAGACGAGCTGGACCTGCGACATTGCGTAGAAGGCCAGCGCAACCGCCAGGGCGACGGCGATGATGCGCCACGACCAACCCGCCGTCGTGCGCAGCCACATCGGCACGGAATCGTCGTAGCCGACCACCGACGGGTTCCGGCGTGCGCCGGCGACCTTCCGAGCGGCTTGGCTCGAGCCCGCCAGGTGACGGATGGACCGCGCACGATCGCTGCGCGCCGAGCCGGGTCGAGGCGTCGGCGGCACGGGCGAACCGAAGGTGCCGCTCACAGCGCCCCTTTCTCCGTTGGCATCACCAGGGACCAGTCTGCCCCACTTCCAGCGCCGGCGACGACGGCGCATCAGCGGGATATCGCCGGCCCCGGTCGGCCGGCTCGAGGCGGAGCGGGCGCTCGAGGACCTGGGCCCGGCCCACCTCGGCGAGGTGGATGTGGGCGGGAACCGACGACGCCGACTACGCGCCACAGCGCGTCCGGATCGTCGAGGTCACGCCCGCCCGCGGCGTCGGCCCGATCGGGAAATCGGGTGCACGCCCGGGGGGTACATCGTGCTATGTTTTCTCCCGCACGGGACGCACGTCCCGCGACACCCGTCCGGGTGGCGGAATGGCAGACGCGCTAGCTTGAGGTGCTAGTGCCCGTATAGGGCGTGGGGGTTCAAGTCCCCCTCCGGACACACTGTGTCGAGACAGTCGACGAAGCGGACCCCGGTGAACCGGGGTCCGCTTCGTCGTTGTGCGGCGCGGCCCGCCGAGACCGAAATATACCGTTCGACCAGGGAAGATAGTATCGTCCGCACCCATGACCTGGACGGCCTGCCACGACGCTCCGTGCGCCTTGCCGCATAGCAGCCAGGGCAGGAACCGGGTTCGGGAGGCGAGTCGAAGAATGATGGGTGGACATCACGCGGCCATGGGTGCGGCCGGGTGGGTGGCACTGACCAGCGGTGCGGCGTACGCGCTGCACATCTACCCGTGCTCGCCGCTCGGGGTGGCCGCGGGCGCGCTCGTGTGTGCCGGGGCGGCGTTGCTGCCCGACGCCGACCACCACAACGCGACCATCGCGAACTCGCTGCCCCCGATCTCCGAGGTGATCTGCCGCGGCATCGGCAAAATCAGCGGCGGACACCGCCACGGCACCCATTCACTCCTGGGCGTGCTCACGTTCGGGGTGCTGGCCTGGCTCATCGGGCTGGTGCACCTCACCGTGCCGGGCCTGGGTTCGGTGGCGATCGGCGCCGGCGTGGCCGGGTTGGTCCTGGTCGCGTTCGCGGCCCAGGCGCTCAAGCTCACCCGCGGCGGCTGGCTCGGGTCCTGGACTCTCGGGCTCATCGTGGCGAGTTTCGTCACCGCGGCCGCGCCGACCGAGTGGTATTGGCTGCCGTCAGCCGTCGGGCTCGGCTGTTCTATCCACCTGATCGGGGATGCCCTGACGACCGGGGGCGTGCCCTTTCTGTGGCCGTGGACTCCCAAGCCGCCCAAGTGGTTCCGAAAGGTCCCCGTACTGAAGCAGTGTTGGCGGCGAAACGGGTTCGTCGCGGCGCCGATCCTGGGCAATGCGGGCGGCGTCCGGGAGGTCATCCTGCTGATCCCCATCTCGCTCTACGCGCTCATCGGCGTGACCGAAGCGATGGTCACCGGCGTCGCCGGTGCCCCGCCCGGTTGGATGACCGACGTCGTCCAACGCCTCACCGAGGGTCGCGGGTGACGTCGTCCGGGCGCGCGTCGGCACAGCCGCAATCCCGGGGAAGCGGGTATCGCCGCGGGCCACGCTCATGACAGGTCGAGCGGGACGAAGAGGTGCTCGGGCCGCCCGGAGCAGCCGTACCGGGAAACGACGTGCGCGCGGCCCAATTCCACCAGATAGCGCAGGTAGCGCCGGGCGGTCACCCGGGACAGCCCCGCGAGCGCGCCGACCCGGGTCGCGGACACGCCGTGCGGTGTCGGTCGAAGGCTCAGGTGGGATTCCTGGGCCGGTTCTCCCGGCGGCACAGGCGCCGCCGAGCGGGCCGACGTTCCGGCGTGACCGACGGCGCTGCGCAGGGTGCGCTCCACGAGTTCGAGGGTGTGCGGCGACAGGCCCTTCGGCACGGCCACCGACCCGCCCGTCAAGGCCGGGGGCCACAGCCGGTCGATATCCGCCTGTTCGACGGTTTCGCCGAGGGCGAGAATGCGCTCCCGCCGGAACCAGATCAGGTCCAGGTGCCGCCACAGCACCCGGGGCGCGAAGGGCTTGACCAGGTAGTGCGAGACGCCGCAGGCCATGGCTCGGCGCACCCCCACCACGCTTCGATCGGTGGTCACGACCATGACCTCCACCGGATCGCCGGGCAACGCCCGCAGGTGCTGGAGAACGTCTCGCCCGACGGCGTAGCGACGGGTGGCGTCCAAAATGACGAGGCCGGGTTTGAGCACCGATGCCAGATACAGTCCTTCGAAATGCGTGCGAGCTTCGCCGACGATAAAGAACCGCGGGTGCTTCTCGACAAGCCGCCGTTGTTCGATACTCGCCCCGGCATCGTCCTCGATGATGAGCGTGGCGACGCGGGTCACATGCATAGTGTGCGGTCAGATGCGGGGGCATGCCCGGTTGGTGACCGCAATGACCACAATCTCCAATACGACCACAACTGAGCGCGCCGCGACCGAATTGATTACCGTCACGCCATCAGTGTGGGGCGTGTGCTCGATGAGGAGATCGGGATGAGAAGACACCTAGGGACAGGAGCGCTGGTCGCTGTGGTCGTCGCGCTGAGCGCCTGCGTGGGTCCGGGCGGACCCCCTTCCGCAGCCGACGGTTCGGCATCCGGAACTTCCGGCGCCAAGCAACTCGACGCGTTGTCGATCGTCGTGCCCGCGGACCCCGGCGGCGGTTGGGACCAGACGGGCCGGGCAATGCAGAACGACCTCCAAGCGCAGAGTCTGGTCAGGACGGTGAGCGTCACGAATGTCGGTGGCGCCGGAGGGACCGTCGGGCTGGCGAATCTCGCGAACACGACGAACCCGGACACGTTGATGGTCATGGGTCTCGTCATGGTTGGTGCGATCGAGACCAACAAGTCTCAGGCGACGCTGGCCGATGTCACCCCGATCGCCCGGCTCACGGAAGAACCGCTCGTGATCGTGGTGCCCTCCGGCTCGCCGCACCAGGACCTCAAGGGACTGCTGGACGCGATCGTAGCCAACGGCAAGTCCGTGTCCGTGACCGGCGGATCGGCGGGCGGCGCCGACCACATGTTCGCCGGGATGCTGCTCAAGGCCGCCGGTGTGCCGGCCGACGAGGTTGAGAAGAAGCTCAACTACATCGCCTACTCGGGCGGCGGGGAATCTCTGGCCGCGCTGCTCGGCAACAAGGTCAACGCGGGCATCTCGGGGGTCGGCGAGTACGCAGAGCAGATCAAGGCAGGCACGCTGCGGGCGCTGGCGGTCTCGGGTTCCGAGCCGGCGCGCGCGATCAAGGACGTGCCGACGGCGAAGGACGCCGGGTATGACGTCGAACTGACCAACTGGCGCGGCGTCGTCGGCCCCGGTGACCTGTCGTCGGACGAGCGGGCCGCCCTGGTGACGCTCGTGACCGAACTCGGCAAGTCACCCGGCTGGAAGGAGACGCTGAGCGAGAAGGGTTGGGACGAGGCGTTCCTCGCCGGGGAAGACTTCGCGACGTACCTGGAGCAAAACATCAGCGACGTCCAGGCGACCCTCAAGGACATCGGTCTGGTGCAGTGACATGAGTGCCGCGGAGATGGACGACACCCGGGCGGCGGGCCGCCACATCGGGGAGTACGTGATCGCCGCGGTCACCATCGCGGTCGGGGTCGGGGTGATGGTAGGGGCCGGGTCGATCACGGTCCCGGGTTCGGCGAACGTCCTCGGACCGCGCGCCTTCCCCTATGTTGTGGGCGGGTTGATGACCGTCGCGGGGATCATGGTCATCATCGCGTTGCTTCGCCATTCCTACGGGCAGGAGGAGGGCGGCGAGGACGTCGAGCTCACGGGGCGGCCGCAGTGGCTGACGGTGGCGTTGCTGGTCTGCGTGCTCATGGCCCACGTCTACACGATCTACCCGCTGGGCTGGCCGGTCGCGGGCGCCCTGCTGTTCGGTGGAGCGGCTGTGGTGCTCGGCGCGCGGCCGTGGTGGCGGGCGGCGCTCATTGCCGTCGCCCTCGCCCTCGCGGTGCAGGTCGTCTTCGGCGGGCTGCTGGGGTTGTCGTTGCCGCCGGGGCCGTTGTTGTCGGGGATCGGGTTCCTCCATGGGTGATTTCGGCGCGCTGCTCGACGGGTTCGCGACGGTTGCCCAGCCCGTCTACCTGCTGTATGCGCTGTTCGGGGTGTTCGTCGGGACCGCGGTCGGGGTGCTGCCCGGCATCGGTCCGGCGATGACCATTGCGCTGCTGTTGCCCCTGACGTACCAACTCGACCCGGCGGCGGCCCTGATCGTGTTCGCGGGCATCTACTACGGGGGCATGTACGGGGGCTCAACGACGTCCATCCTGCTGAACACCCCCGGCGAGTCCGCGTCGATCGTCACCGCCCTCGAGGGCAACAAGATGGCCAAGGCGGGCCGGGGCGCGGCCGCGTTGGCCACCGCCGCCATCGGGTCCTTCGTGGCGGGCACCATCGCGACGGTCGTCTTGACGGTAGTCGCGCCCGTGGTGGCCACCTGGGCGGTTTCGTTGGGCGAACCGGACTACCTGGCGTTGATGGTGGTGGCGTTTATCACCGTGGGCGCGCTGCTCGGCTCCTCGGTGTCCCGCGGCCTGGTGTCATTGTCGTTCGGGCTGCTGTTCGGCCTGGTGGGCACGGACACGCTGACCGGTCAACAGCGGTTCACGTTCGGGGTCCCGGCGCTCGCGGACGGGATCAGTGTGGTGATTGTCGCGGTCGGGCTGTTCGCCGTCGGTGAGGCCCTCCACGTTGCGTCGCGGTTGCGCCACGGCGCCGTCGACGTGATGCCCGTGGTCAAGGGAAAGCGGTGGATGACCCGGTCCGACTGGGCCCGATCGTGGCAGCCGTGGCTGCGCGGAACCGCGATCGGGTTCCCGGTCGGTTCGATTCCGGCCGGCGGGGCCGACGTCGCCACGTTCCTGTCCTATGCGGCGGAACGCAGACTGTGCCGCAAGCATCGCAGCCAGTTCGGCAAGGGCGCGATCGAGGGCGTCGCGGGGCCGGAGGCGGCCAACAACGCGGCCGCGACGGGCGTGCTGGTGCCGCTGCTGACCCTGGGCCTGCCGACGACGGCGACGGCCGCCATCATCATCGCGGCGTTCCAGTCCTACGGCATCCAGCCGGGGCCGTTGCTGTTCCAGAATCAGTCCGCGCTGGTCTGGGCGCTCGTGGCGAGCATGTACATCGGCAACGTGATGCTGATCGTGCTGAACCTGCCCTTGGTGGGCATGTGGGTGAAGATTCTTCAAGTCCCCCGACCCTACCTGTACGCCGGGATCCTCTTGTTCGGGGCGCTGGGCTCGTTCGCGGCGAACTTCTCCGCGGTGGACGTCATGATCCTGGTTTTCGTCGGCATTGTCGGGTTGGTCATGCGCCGGTTCGGCTACCCGGTGGCACCCATGGTGATCGGCATGATCCTGGGTCCCATGGCCGAGGACCGGCTGCGCCGGTCGTTGGCGATCAGCCAGGGCGACCTGACCTATCTCGTGTCCAGCCCGTTCGCCGCCACCGCCTATCTCTCGATCATTGTGATCGTGCTGGTTGGACTGTGGATACGCAACCGCGAACGCACGGTGGACCCCGCGCTGGAGGATTTGGCTGAGCAGGTGCGCGACGACGCGAGCCGGCAAGAAATCAGCCGGTAGGCACGCCAGCGGTTGACAGCGCTGTTTTAGTGCGCTGTCATGATTTCGGCGACACATCGGAAACCGAAGGTCAAATCGCCACGCAGTTTCGCACGACGAGCCAACCAAGCGTGTCCGCGCCGCACCGACGGCGCGTGGGACCGAAGAGGAGGAAGGCTGTGCACCTGCTGTCCACTCGCCATCGAACCGGATCATCACGCCGCGCGCCCACGTCCCGTGGCACCGGGCGCGGCCGCCGCCCCGTCGTTGCGGCCGGGGCGGCGCTCGCGGTCGCGGCGGTCGGCTTCGCCCCCGCGACCGCCCCCGCCGGCGCCGCCGAGGCGCCCGACTGGGTCGCGAACCCCAGCGCCTACGTCGACCCGCTGATCGGGACGGCCAACGCCGGCAACACCCATCCCGCCGCCGTCGCCCCGTTCGGCATGCTGGCCTGGGGTCCGGATCAGAACTTCTACAACGGCCCGACGACCGGGGCGAACGCCGGCAAGGGCACGCTGCGGACGGCGTCGCCGAGCGGCTACCAGTACAGCCGCGACACGATCCGCGGCTTCAGCCTGACCCACGTCTCGGGCGCCGGCTGCAGCGGGCTCTCGGGCGACCTGCCACTGTTCCCCGTGGCGGGCGCGCTCGACCTCGCACCGCCCGCCGCCGACTCGGCCCGGCGCCCCTACGACTCCCGCTTCGCGCATGCGGACGAGACGGCCGTCCCCGGCCGGTACGACGTCAAGCTGGCCAGCGGCGTCGGCGTCTCGCTGGCGGCGACCACCCGCGCCGGGTCGGGCCAGTTCAGCTACCCGGCCGGCTCCCCCGCCACGATGCTCGTTCGCACCTCGGATTCGCTGGTCGGTTCGAGCGCGGCCGACGTGACCGTCGACCCCGCGACGCGGACCATCTCCGGCTCCGTGACCAGCGGCAACTTCTGCGGTCCGTTCACCGGTGACCGCATCCTGCAGCGCAGCTACTACACGGTTCACTTCGTCGCTCAGTTCGACACCGCCTTCGCGACGCACGGGACCTGGGTGGACGCCGAGCTGCAACCTGATTCCACCCACGCGGAGGGCGGGACGGGCTACACGGGCGGCCTGACGTCCAGTGGCGGGGCGGCCAACGGCTACCCGCCCGCGGGCAAGGGCTCGGGCGCCTATGTCACCTTCCCCGACGCCGCCGCCGGCGCGAAGGTCGGCGTCCGAGTCGGGATTTCCTACGTCAGCACGGCCAACGCGGCCGCGAACCTCGCCACCGAGATCCCGGCCGGCACGCCCCACGACGCCGTCGCGCAGGGCACCCGCGCCACGTGGGACACCGAACTGTCCCGGGTCAGGATCGCGGGCGGGACCCCGGACGAGCGCACAACCTTCTACAGCGCGCTCTATCACTCCTTGCTGCACCCCAACATCGCCAGCGACGTCAACGGCGAGTACACCGGCTTCGACCTCGCGACGCACTCGGTTCCGGCCGGCCAACGCGCGCAGTACGCGACGTTCTCCGGCTGGGACGTCTATCGCTCGCAGATCCAGCTTGTCACGCTGCTCAATCCCAAGCGCGGGAGCGACATCGCCGCCTCCCTGCTGAACCAGGCCGATCAGTACGGCGGGATCTGGGACCGGTGGACGCACAACTCGGGCGCGGTGCACGTGATGGCCGGCGACCCGTCCGCCATCGCCGTCGCCGCCATCCACTCCTTCGGCGGGCGGGACTTCCCGGTCGAGCGGGCGTACGCCTCGCTGGCCAAGGCGGCCCGCGTGCCCACCGCGCTCGATCTCTCCCGCCGCGGCTGGAACGTCGCGGTCGAGGGACAGCGCCCGTCGCTCGACCAGTTCCTGAAGTACGGCTACTACCCGGTCGGCTGCAACGCATGGGCCTGTGCCAACGAGACGCTCGAGATGGCGGCGGCGGACCACGGCCTGGCGACCCTCGCGGCCGCGCTCGGCAAGGACGCGGATCGGGCCGAGTTCGCGGCCCGCTCCCAGTCGTGGCAGCACCAGTTCAACCCCGACGCCACCCCGGAGGGCGGCTACTTCCAGGAGCGGGCCGCCGACGGGTCCTGGACCAGCGGCTTCCGGCCGGCCTCGTCAAGCGGCTTCGTCGAGGGCACGGCCGCCCAGTACGCCTGGCTGGTCCAGCACAACCCGGCCGGCCTGTTCGACGCGATGGGCGGCCGGGAGACGGCGATCACCCGGCTCGACAAGTTCTTCCGCGACGAAACCGGCGCCTGGCGCCTGACCGGTTCCTGGGACAACAACGTCCACGCCAACATGGACAACGAGCCGTCGGTCGCCACCCCGTGGCTGTACAACTACGCCGGCCGGCCGTGGCAGACGCAGGAAACCGTGCGGGAGACGATCAGCAGGCTCTGGCTGGTCAGCCCGGACGGCGTGCCCAACGGCCCGGACGGGATTCCCGGCAACGACGACCTGGGCTCCATGTCCTCCTGGCTGGTGTTCGCGGCCCTGGGCCTGTACCCACAGGACCCGTCCCGCGCCGAACTCACGGTCGCGGCCCCGCTGTTCCCGTCGATCGAGGTTCGCCGCGCCGGCGGTGCCACGCTGACGATCGACGCCCCCGGGGCGAACCTCGCCACGCCGTTTATCCGCTCGATGTCGGTCGACGGCACGGCGACCACCCGCACCTACCTTCCGGCGGACGCGATCACCCGCAACACCCACGTCGAGTACGAGCTGTCCGCGACCCCGAACAAGACCTGGGGTACCGCGCCCGCCGACGCGCCGCCGTCGGACCGCGAGGGTGAGCAACCGGTCATCGCTTCCCTTTCCACCGGGCGAACGCAGGCCGCCCCCGGCGGCCCGACCCAGGCGGTCACGCTGACCGTGCATCAGTTCGCGACCCACGCCGGCACCCCGGTCGAATACTCGATCGAGGCACCGGCCGGCCTGGTGCCGGTCCGGGCGACCGGCACGGTGCCGATCGACAATGCGACGCGCAGCGGCCGGGTGGACCTGGTCCTGCGCGCCGACCGCGGGCTGGCGTTGGGTACCTACCCGGTGACCGTGCACCTCCGGTACGGCGCCGTCGTCCTGCGCGACCTGACCTTCGAGGTCGACGTCCGCGCCCAACTTCGCACGCTGCTGAACACCGGCTTCGAAGCCGGCCAGCCGCAGGCGCCGCTCAACTCCCGGCACGAGGCCACCGGGTTCGGCGAGTACTGCTGCAGCATCGGCGGCGTGGAGTCCAAGGTGCAGGGCGGCGACGCGCACACCGGCGCCCAGGCCGTCATCTATTCGGCCCGAGCGCTGGCCAAGGACGCCACGGCGGCCAACGTGCTGCTCGACGTTGACGTCCAGGTGGACGGCGGCGAGACGCTGGCCTACTGGCTCCGCCCGCAGGAGAAGGGCGGTCCGTTCGGCGACTACATCCAGAACGCGAGCCAGTTCGCTGCGGTCGACCTGCTGTTCACCGACGGCACCCGGCTGAGCCGGACCGGCGCGATTGCGTCCAACGGCGCGCCGATCGACCCACTTTCCCAGGGCGGCGTGCTCCGGACGGACACCTGGAACTCGGTCGCCGTCGTGCTGCCCGCATCGGTCGCGGGCAAGACGATCGACAAGGTCCTGCTCGCGTTCGCGACCGGCGACACCTTCGCGACGGAGGGCCGCCAGGACGGCTACCTGCGGGGCTGGGTGGATGACCTGTCGCTCACCGCGCCGGTGCCGCCGCTCGTCGTCACACCCGCCGAGGGGGTGCACGTGGCCGCACGCAACGACACCCCGCTCAACCTCGCCCACGTCGTCGGCGGCGCCGGCCGGTCGGCCGCCGACTATGCCGTCACCGTGGACTGGGCCGACGGCTCGGCGCCGCAGCCGGTCGCGCTCCGGCCGACCGATGGCGGCGGATACGACGTGGTCGCCGGGCACGCGTACGCGGCCGCGGGCAACTACGCCGTCCTGGTGACGGTCGCCGACGCCGACGACGTCCGGGTCACCGCGACCGTGCCGGTCGAGGTCGGGCCGGCGGGCGTGAAGGTCACCGCCATTGCGAGCCCGCGCTGCATGGCCGGCAAGGTCTACCTCGCGGTCCGGGCGACCAACCGGGACGGCGATCTGGTGGACCTGACACTGGCCACGCCGTTCGGCAGCCAGGTGTTCACGGACGTGGCCGACGGCAAGGACGCGTACCAGACGTTCGTCACCCGCGCGCGGGCGATCCCGGCCGGCACCGCGACCGTGTCCGCGACCGCCTCGGACGGCCGGAACGAGGTGATCAGCGTCGACTACGCCGCCCTGAGCTGCGGCTGAGCTGTTGGGGCTGAGGCCGCCGCGCCGGCGGCGGCCTCAGCCCAGCAACGCCAGGAACTCCTCGGGCGTCACGATCCGCACGCCGAGCTTGCCGGCCTTGACGTACTTCGCGGAGGACGACGGCTCGGAGACGAGCAGGTTGGTGGCCGCCGAGACCGACGAGGACGCCCTGCCCCCGTGGGCCTCGATGAGTTCGGCGACGGTCGTTCGGGAGTAGCCGGGCACCGACCCGGAAACCACGACGGTCATCCCCGCCAGGGCCGGCTCGGCGCCGGCGGTCGGGTCGGGCTCCGTGCCGGTGTGCACGCCCGCGGCCACCAGCCGGTCGAGGACTCCGCGCGTCTCCAGGTCGTCGAGCCCCGCGCGGATGACTTCCGCCTTCTTCACCCCGATGCCTGCCACCTGCGCCAGCGTCTCCACCGTCGCGGCCCGCAATCGGGCCATGGTCGGCAGCGCGGCGGCGATCCGGCGGCCCATCGTGCGGCCGGTCATGCGGATGCCGAGGGCGGTGATGACCCGGTTCCAGGCCGCGCCCTTGGCCCGCTCGATCTCGGCGACGATCTTGACGGCATTCTTGGCACCGAGTGCCCGACCCTCCCCCAGCGGCAGCGTCGCGAGGGTTTGCTCGTCCAGGGTGAACAGGTCCGCGATGTCCGTGACCAGGCCGCGCTCGACGAGGGACTCGACGATCTCGGTCCCCATGCCCTCGATGTCCAGCGCGTCGCGGGAGACCCCGTAGCGAATCAGGGCGCCGACGGACAGGCTCGGGTCGGTGGAGCGCCAGAGCAGGGTGGACTTGTCCCACTCTCCGCCGCTCGGGTCGGTGGCCGGGGGCGTCCACGGCGCGGAGTCGGCCGGGCGCTCGTCGAGTACGACGGACTCGATATACGGAATGACGTCGTTGGCGCGCTTGATGACGACGGTGTCGCCGACGCGCGCGTCCCGCTCGAGCATCCAGGTGACGTTGTGTCCGCTGGCGAAGGTGATCGTGGTGCCGCCGACGAAGACCGGCTCGACCTCGATGCGGATGGCCAGCCGCCCTGTCCGCCCGACTGCGGTGGTGATGTCGACGACCTTCGTCACGGCGGTCTCGGCCTCGTACTTGTAGGCGATGGACCATCGAGGGGCGCGTGAGCCGTGCCCCAACCGCGCGCGGTCGGCGTCGGCGTCCGCCTTGATGACGATGCCGTCGATGGGGAAGCCGAGCCCGGCGCGCCGGGCGGCCAATTCGTCCACCGCCTGATGCATCGCTTCGGTGGTGGTGACGGGCGACCCGCCGGCCAGCCATGGAGCCAGCGCGCGGGCCGTGCCGATCGACGCTGCCTCGACCTCCGCCAGCCGCGCCGAGTACCGGGTCAGGGCCGGGTCCGTCCCGGCGACGTCGTAGGCGGCGAAAGTCAGCAGACCGGCATAGGCGGCGCCCCCCTTGCGCAGGATGCCCGCAGCCGCGTTGCGCGGGTTCACGAACGGCGCGCCGCCCAGGTCCGACCGCGCCGCCTGGGCGGACGGGAAGTCGGCGTCGGCCATGAACACCTCGCCGCGCACCTCGACGGACTGGTCATTGCCGAGCCGGCTGGGCAGGCCCTTGATCGCCAGCTTCCGGACCCGATCGGTGACGTCCTCGCCGGTGCGTCCGTCGCCGCGCGTGGCGACCAGCGCCAGGCGACCACGGACGTAGGCGGCGCGGATGGCCAGGCCGTCCAGCTTCGGCTCGACGACGACGGGGCCGTCGACGGCGGCGATGAGGGCGTCCAGCGCGTCCAGCGTCGCGGCCTTGCCGAGCGAGCCCATCAGCTCGGGATGTTCGACATCGCCGCCGGCGGATTGGCCCCCGGCCACGGCGCCGAGCAGGTCCGAGAGGCCGTCCGCCAGCGACGGTTCCTGGGCCGCGGCGATCCGAAGTTGCTCGATGCCGGAGTCGTACTCGGCGTCGGACATCACCAGGGCGTCGGTGTCGTAGTACGCGGCGGCAGCGGCCCGAAGGCGCTGCGCGAGCGCAGTCACGTCGCTCATCTCGGTCAAGCCTCTCGGTTCGGCGTCGTGCGGCGGGCAGCATCGCATCGTCGGCGCGGCCCCGGCTCGTTGTCAAGCCACTGGGCGCAACACCCCGGTTCCGGCGCCGCTGGGCAACCGTCGATGCCGCCCCGAACCCACACTTCTGAGACGCGCGTGCTCATTAATTGGGACTAGTCGGATATAAATCTTCCTGCTAGCCTGCAACCACCCTGGCAGACGGGACGGCGCCGGCGGGCGCGTTCAAGGTGGAGCGCGCCGATCCGGTCCGGGCCCGATCCCGTGAGTTCGACGCGAGATTGGACACTCATGCAAACTATTGACGCCATCACCGTGCCCAAGTTCCCGGTCTGCGACCCCGGCCCGATCGGCCTCGCGGCCTTCGCCGCGACCACGATGATGCTGTCGGTGTTCAACGCCGGTTTCCTCGACAAGTCGATGGAACTCGTCGTGCTGCCCGTGGCACTCTTCTACGGCGGTGCCGTGCAGATCATCGCCGGCGTCGCCGAGCTGTTCCGCAAGAACATCTTCGGCGCCTTGGCATTCATGTCCTACGGCGGCTTCTGGATGGCCTTCCGCGACATCGCCGGTCTCGGCCTGCCCGGCAAGGCCGTCGGCCTGTTCCTGTTGGCTTTTACGATCTTCACCGTGTACATGACGATCGTGACGCTCAAGATCAACGTCGGCCTTCTGGTGACATTCACGGCCCTGACCGTGACCTTTATTCTGCTGACCTTCGGCGCGTTTACCGGCACCGCGGAGCTGTCCAAGGCGGGCGGCTACTGCGGCCTGCTGACCGCGGCTCTCGCCTGGTACTGCTCCTGCGCCGGCGTCCTCAACGCCACCTGGGGCCGCACCGTGCTGCCGATGAAATCCCTCGCCGGCACGCCCGGAACGAGATAGCCACGGCATAGTTCGCCGACGACCCGGCCCCCCGGGGGCCGGGTCCTCGCGGCGCTCGGGGAAGGTCCGCGGACACCGAGCCGCAAGACGACCGAGCCGCGGGAGACAAGCCGTTCCATACGCGGGGCGCGGCCCTCGCCGAGCTACCGCGGACGCCGTCGGCGAGAATGGCGCGGTGAGCGCCGATCAGCCCCGGACCCGCCCCACCGACGCAAGCGTTGCGGCGTTCGTCGAGGCGGTCGCGAGCCCGAGCCGCCGCCGGGACGCACGAACACTCCTCGACCTGATGTCCCGCGCGACGGGCGAGGCGCCCCGGATGTGGGGGCCGACGATCGTGGGCTTCGGGACCTACCACTACCGCTACCCGTCCGGCCGGGAGGGCGACATGGCCGCCACCGGATTCTCCCCCCGGACCGCGGCGATGACGGTCTACTTCGCTGACGGTTTCGACGGCTACGCCGAGGACCTGGCCGCCCTCGGCCCGCACTCGCTCGGCAAGGGTTGCCTGTACCTCAAAGACCTCACCCGGATCGACCTCGCGATACTCGACCGCATGATCCGCGCCTCCTACGCGAGGGTGACGGCCGGTGACTTCGGCACCCGACGGTCCGGCCGCGGCGCGACGCCGGGCACCACCTAGATTCGGAATTGCCGGATCGGTCGGTTACTCGACCCCTGGTGGGCCGAGCCTCGATCGCCAGACGCGTCGCCCGCTCACACAACTCGTCCGGGTGTTTCCGTGGTGCCCTGCGCCGCTCAACTCAGCCCCCGCCAGCCGCGCACCCTCCAGATCGGCCCCGACCAGCACCAGGCGACGCCCCGCTTGCCCCGACGACCTCACCCACTCGCCGTGGGCAGCCAACAACTCCGGATCCAACCCGACCATCCCAC
>JAVBMU010000069.1:0-5626 GCA_031552185.1 Cellulomonadaceae bacterium
CCGCGAGCCAACCCGGCCCCGGCCCCGCCCGCGCCCGCACCGTCGCCGCAGCCGCCCCCGGCGCCCGCGCCGTCCGCCGCCCCGCCGGACGCCGACGCGATCCGCCGGGCCAAGCTCGCAGCCCTGCGCGGCCTGCTCGACACGGCCCAGGGCGACCTTCGCGGGGAGGCCGAAACCGCGCTGCGCGCCCTGGTCGGCCGCGCGGACGCCCAGCTTCGCGCGGACCAGTGGACCGCGATCGAGGCGCTGGTCGCCTTCCGCCGCCGCGCCCTGGTAGTCCAGCGCACCGGCTGGGGCAAGTCCGCCGTGTATTTCGTCGCCACCAGCCTGCTCCGCGCCCGCGGCGCGGGCCCGACGGTCATCATCTCCCCGCTGCTCGCGCTGATGCGGGACCAGATCGCGGCCGCCGCCCGCGCGGGCATCCGCGCCGTGACCATCAACTCGGCCAACGTCACCGAGTGGGACGAGATCCACGCGGCCATCGCCGCGGGCGACGTTGACGTCCTGCTCTGCTCGCCCGAGCGCCTGAACAACCCGGGTTTTCGGGACGAGGTGCTCCCCCGGCTCGCCGCCGACGCCGGGCTTGTGGTCATCGATGAGGCGCACTGCATCTCCGACTGGGGCCACGACTTCCGTCCCGACTATCGCCGCATCCGCACCCTGCTCGCGGACCTGCCGCCCGGCATCCCGGTGTTGGCGACCACCGCGACGGCGAACGCCCGGGTCACGGCCGACGTCGCCGAGCAGCTCGCTGTCGGGACCGAGGCCGCCGGGACCGAAGCCGCCGCACCGGCGACGGGCGTCCTCGTGCTGCGCGGCAGCCTGGACCGCACGTCGCTGCACCTCGCCGTGCTGGAACTCCCGGACCAGCCGACCCGGCTCGCCTGGCTCGCCGAGATGCTGGAGGAGATCGACGGGTCCGGCGTCGTCTACTGCCTGACGGTCGCGGCCACCGAGCAGGTCGCCGCCCACCTGCGCGCCGCGGGGCACGCCGTCGCCGCATACTCCGGACAGACCGACCCGGCCGAGCGGGAGCGCCTGGAGGACGACCTCAAAGAGAACCGGGTCAAGGCATTGGTCGCGACGTCGGCGCTGGGGATGGGCTTCGACAAGCCGGATCTCGCTTTCGTCGTCCACCTCGGCGCGCCGCCGTCGCCCATTGCCTACTACCAGCAGGTCGGCCGGGCCGGACGTGCGGTGGACGACGCCGTCGTCGTGCTGTTGCCGGGCGAGGAGGATCGCCGGATCTGGGCCTACTTCGGATCGCTCGCCTTCCCGAGCGAGGCCCAGGTCCGCGAGACCCTCGCGGCCTTGGCGGAGGCGGGCGGGCCGGCCTCGCCGGCCGTCCTGGAAACCAGAGTTGACCTGCGTCGGTCCCGGCTGGAGGCGATGCTCAAGGTGCTCGACGTCGACGGCGCAGTGCGCCGGGTGCGCGGCGGCTGGGTGGCGACGGGCGAGCCGTGGCGGTACGACGCCGACCGGTACGCCCGGGTCGAGGCCGGGCGGGCGGCCGAGCAGCGGGCGATGCTCGACTACGAGCGAACCCCCGGCTGCCGGATGGCGTTCCTGCGGGCCGCGCTGGACGATCCGGAACTCGAGTCGGGCTGGACCTGCGGTCGGTGCGACCGCTGCGGCGGGGTCACGCTCCCGGCGGCGCCCGAGGCGGAGGTGGTCGCCGCGGCGCGCGCCGAGTTGGACCGGCCCGGCATCCAGGTCGCGGCCCGGCGGATGTGGCCGACCGGGATGGATCGGCTCGGGCTCGACCTGCGGGGTCGGCTGTCGGCAGGCGAGATCGCCGAAACCGGGCGGGCGATTGCCCGCCTGGATGGGCTCGGGTGGTCGGGGCCGCTGCGGCAGTTGTTCGCGCCGGGCGCCGGCGACGACGAGGTGCCCGTGCCGCTGCGCCGCGCCGCCGCGCGGGTGCTCGACGAGTGGGTGCTCGACGAGTGGGTGCTCGACGGGCCGGCTCGCGACGACGGCGGGCCGGGCGACGAGCGCCGGCCGGGCGGCGACGCCGAGCCGGGCGGCGATGCCGAGCCGGGCGGGAGACCGGCCGGCATCCGGGGGCACGTGGCCGGCGTCGTCGCGATCCGGTCGGTGACCAGGCCCCGGCTCACCTACCACCTGGCCGACGGCCTGGCACGATACCTCGGCGTGCCGCTCGTCGGGGCGATCGGGCCGGCGCCCGGACAGGAGCCGCCGGGGCGGCACGATCTGAATTCGGCCATGCGCCTCGCCGGCGTGCAGGCCCGGCTCCGGCTGGAACTCGGCGAGGCGGCCCTGGCCGGCCTGCCCGGCCGGGCGGTGCTGCTGGTGGACGACTACACCGACTCCGGCTGGACCCTGACTGTCGCGGCCCGGCTGCTCCGACTGGCCGGCGCGGCCGCCGTCCACCCCTTCGTGCTCGCCGTCCGGTGAGGGTCGGTCGCGCGGCCCAACCGAGCGGCTACTGGAACCGCGCCCGGACGCCCTCGCCGTGGGCGGGCAGATCCTCGTCATTCGCGAGCGCCACGATTCGATCCGCGAGCACGGCCAAGGCGTCCTGGTCGTACTCGATGACTTGGACGGCCTTGATATAGGAGTGCACGCCCAGGCCGGACGCAAAGTGCGCCGAGCCGCCGGTCGGCAGCACGTGGTTGGAGCCGGCCATGTAGTCGCCCAGCGGCACCGGCGAGTACGGCCCGACGAAGATGGCACCCGCGCTGGTCACCCGCTCCGCCCAGGCAGCGGCGTCCTCGGTCTGGATCTCAAGGTGCTCGGCCGCGTAGGCGTCGACCACCGCGAGGCCCTGCTCCAGGTCGTCGACCAGCACGATGGCGGATTGCGGGCCGCCCAGCGCCACGGCCACGCGCTCGGCGTGCTTCGTCTCGGGCACGAGTTCGCTCAGCCGGGCCTCGACCGCCCCGGCCAACTCGACCGACGGCGTGACCAGGACCGACGCGGCCAGCGGGTCGTGCTCCGCCTGGGAAATCAGGTCGTGGGCGACGTGCGCGGGGTCCGCCGTGCTGTCGGCGAGGATCGCGATCTCGGTCGGCCCCGCCTCGGCGTCGATCCCGACGACGCCCAGCACCAGCCGCTTGGCCGCAGCCACGTACACGTTCCCCGGCCCGGTAATGACCTCGACCGGCTCGCACAGGGTCTCGCCGTCCTGAGGCTCGCAGCCGGCGGCGCCGTAGGCGAACATCGCCACCGCCTGCGCGCCCCCGACCGCGTAGACCTCGTCGACGCCGAGCAGGGCACAGGCGGCGAGGATCGTTGGGTGCGGCAGGCCACCGTGGGCCGCCTGCGGGGGCGAGGCGAGCGCGAGGCTGCGCACACCGGCCTCCTGGGCGGCGACGACGTTCATCACCACCGACGACGGATACACCGCCAGCCCACCCGGCGCGTACAGGCCGACGCGGGACACCGGGATCCAGCGCTGGCGCACCTGCGCGCCCGGCGCCAGTTGCACGGTGAAGTCCTGGGGCCGTTGCGCCGCGTGGCAGGCCCGGACGCGGACGATCGCCTCCTCCAGACTGGCCCGCACCGACGGGTCGAGCGCCGCGAGCGCCGCCTGCCGCGCCGCTGCGGACACCCGCAGGTCCCGGGGCACGACGCCGTCGAACCGCGCGGCGTACTCGCGCAGCGCCGCGGCGCCGCGGGCGCGGACCTCCGCGAGGACAGGCGCCACCGCCGCCGTGGCACCCTCGACGTCGAGTTCCGGCCGAGGCAGCACCTCGGTGAGCTCACGAGCGGACAGGGACCGGCCACGAAGATCGATTCGGGAGATCACGATCCGAGTCTATGGGCCGGCCGGGCGGCCGGATTGGCAGGGCCGCCCGGCGAGACGGCGCCGAGGCCCATCGCGCATGCGGCGGAAGTGACCCTGCTATTACTCGGGCGCCAACTCCAACCGGGGGAACACCTGCAGACATGATCAGTTGGATTCCGTCGAGCGTGACCTTCTGGTCGGGCAGGTAGTGGGGGTAGTTGGTGGTCCCGTAAAGAGTCCCGCCGTCCTCCAGCGTGACCTCGATGACCGGCGGTGTTTCCGACGTGTTCGATCGGGTTGTGGTCCGCGGGTGGAGCGGGACACCGCGATCAAGTGGAGCGGCCAAGCCGTCAACATAACCTTTGCCCATGAAGCGAGTCGGCGGAGACGCCGACACCACAGTAGCCGGCCCTCACATCGCCATGTAGCTCGAACTGAGCACCGCGTCGACCGCCAGCCGCAGCACCACCCGGAACGGGTCCTCCTCCGGCGCCGTGTAGCGCCGGGTGTGGCGCGCGACGGCGTCGGCGATCTCCGCCGGATCCTCGCGCACCGCGAGCGTGCCCTCCAGGGTGAGCCACCGGCCGCCGTCCACCTGGCAGAGCGCCGCCCGCGCGGGCCGCTCGCCCGCCGGCCGCCGGGCGTGACCCACCTTGACGGACCGTCGATCGGACATCACCCGCGCGACGCCGGCGGCGGCGTCCCAGGTGAAGGCGACGGGCACGACGTGCGGCGTCCCGTCCGGCCGCAGGGTGGTCAGGGTCGCCAGATGCCGCTCGGTCACGAAGACCAGCTGCTCCGGCGTCAGCCGAATCACGCCCGCACGACCACGCTGCCGCCCTCGACGGCGACCGGGACCTTCGTGAGACCCTGCTTGGGCGGACCGTCGAGGACGGCACCGGTGGTCGCGCTGAAGTGCGCGGAGTGGGAGGCGCACAGGAACTTGTCCTCGTCCGGCTGCACCAACGTGCCGGCGTGCGGACACACGGCGCCGAACGCCGTGAAGGTCCCTTCCTCGGGTTGTGCGACGACGATCTTCTGGTCGTCGATGGAGACCAGGATGCCGTCGCCGACGGGTACCTCGTCCGTCGCCGCAAGCTTGGTACCGGCGGGGAGGTTGACCTCGACGCTCCGATTGCTGCCGCAGGCCGCGAGCGCGAGCAGCGCCGCGAGGCCGCCCGTTCCGGCCAGCACAGCTCGGCGGCTCGGTCCGGCGGTGTCGGGACGGACGGCTCGGTCCGGACCGGCACCACCGGCGGCCGGGCCGCCGGCGCTCGCGGTGCTGACATCTGCTGTGGTGGCCGGCGCCTGCCTCGTCATCGGTGCTCCTCCTCGAACTTGACGGGCACATCGTACGGCGCGGGGGCGGGGAAACCGAAGACCGCGATCCGGGGCACGACGCCGGCGCGCAGCGCGCGCAGCACGGTCGCCTCGTGCGGCACGATCGGCGCCGGCAGTGCAGCCAACGGGAACCACCTCAGCGCCGCAGACTTCGCCGGCTCGACGACGCGCGGCTCACCCGTCCACCGGCGGCAGGCAAAGAAGAAGTCCACCCGCTGCTCGATCGCCGCCGTGCCCCGGGTGCGGTGCAGCACGCTCAGCGGTTCCAGGTCGGCCTGGTCGACGACGACGCCGAGTTCCTCGGCCACCTCGCGGCAGGCGGCGGCGAGGACGGACTCGCCCGCTTCGACGTGACCGGCCGCGCCGCAGGCCCAATGCTCGTCCATGAAGCCGGTCCCCCGGCGGTACTGGAGCAGGACCTCCGCGCCGGCCTCGCCGGCGCCACCGGCCCCGCCGCGCCGCAGCAGCACGTAGGCGGCCGGCACGACCGCGAACCGCCCGGACTCCGGCCCGCCGCCGGCAGCCGCGCCGCCC
>JAVBMU010000138.1:0-27618 GCA_031552185.1 Cellulomonadaceae bacterium
CCGCCGGCCGGCCGCCGGACCCCCGATCCCGCGAAGCGGCCCCCGGCGCGCTCGGCGGGACGCGTCCGCTCGCCGGCCACGCGGGCCCCGGCGCGCGCCGGCGCCCCCTGATCGACCTTGATCCGCAGGAACCGGCCGGCCACGCGGGTGCGCGAGATCCGCTCGAGCGCCGCCTCGTCAAGCGGCGCGGCGATGTCCACCAGCGAGAACGAGCCGAAGATGTCGATCTTGCCGAGATCGGACCCGCTCAGCCCCGCCTCGTTCGTGAGCGCCCCGACGATCCCCGCGGGCGCCGCGCCGTGGGTGTGCCCGACGGCGATCCGGTAGCGCGTGCCCCACGCCTCGCGGTGCGCCCCGCGCTCCCGCCCGGCGCGCTCCCGCCCGGCGCGCTCCCAGCGGTCGCCGCCCTCGCGGTCGGCGCGCGCCGCCCGGGGCCGGTCGGTGCGAAGCCCGCGCTCGGTCCGTTCGGAGCGGGCGGCCCGCCGCGCCGCCGCGAGCTCGCGCTCGGCCTCGGCGTGCTCCTGCTCCTCGCGGCGACGGGGGCCGTCATCGCCGACGGCCAGGGCCAGGACGGCTGCGGCGATGTCCACCGGGTCCGTTTCCTGCTCGCTCGCCGCCGCCCGGATCAGGTCCGCGTACATCGTCAGCCGCCCGGCGTCCCGGCGGGCCGCGACCCGCTCCAGGGTGGCGCGCGCCTTGTGCGCGGAGACATCGGCCGGGCTCGGGATCTCGACCTCGGTCAGGGGAACCCGAGTGGTCCGTTCGATGCCGCGGAGCCGTCCGGTCTCGCGCGGGGTCACAAAGGACAGGGCCACGCCCTCGCGGCCGGCCCGGCCGGTGCGCCCGATCCGGTGCACATACGCCTCGGGCTCGCCGGGCAGATCGAAGTTGACCACCAGCCCGATCCGTTCGACGTCGAGCCCCCGGGCGGCCACGTCCGTCGCCACCAGGACGTCCAGCGCCCCGGTGCGCAACCGCTCGACGATCTTCTCCCGGTCCTTCTGCGGCACGTCGCCGGAGATGGTGGCGGCCGAGACGCCGCGTTCGACCAGCGCGGCGCCGACCTCCTCGGCCGAACCCCGGGTGCGGGTGAACACGATCGCGGCCTCGGCGTCGCTGGTGGCGAGCACCCGCGAAAGCGCGCCGATCTTGTGCCGGAACGGCACCACGGCGTAGGTCTGTCGCACCTTGGCCACGGTCGAGGCGGACCGGGTGACCGCGATCTCGACCGGGTCGTCGAGGTGTTGCGCGGCGACGTGGCGGATCGCGGGCGGCATGGTCGCGGAGAACAGGGCGACCTGCCGCGGCGTCGGCGCGTGCGAGACGATCGTCTCGACGTCCTCCGCAAAGCCCATCCGGAGCATCTCGTCCGCCTCGTCCAGGACGAGGTAGCGGACGTCGTCGAGCCGCAGCGTGCCGCGCTCGATCAGGTCGATCACCCGCCCCGGGGTCCCGACCACCACCTGCGCCCCCGCGGCGAGCGCCCGCTGTTGCGGCAGGTACGGCGAGCCGCCGTAGACGGCGACCACACTCACCGCCGGCAGGTGCACGGCGAAGGAGACGACGGCGTCGGCCACCTGCAGGGCAAGCTCGCGCGTCGGGGTCAGCACCAAGGCCTGGACGTGGCGTTCGCCGGGATCGATCGCCGCCAGCAAGGGCAGGCCGAACGCGGCCGTCTTGCCCGTGCCGGTCTGGGCGACGCCCGTGATGTCGCGTCCGCCGAGCAGCGGCGGGATCGCCGCGGCCTGGATCGCGGTCGGAACCGCAAACCCGAGGTCCGTCGCGGCGCGCAGCAGCGGCTCGGGCAGGCCGAGCGAGTCGAAAGTGGGGGTGGGCAGGTCGAGTTGCGCGCGCACAGGCGCGTCGTCCAGAGACACGTGAGGCCATTCGTTCGGTGGGGGAGTCATGGGACGGCGATGCCGTTGCGATCGCCTGTTCCCGAACACCGACGCCGCAGCCTTGCTGCGGGGCTACTCACCTCAAACACCAACACGCGGGAAGAGCGACCGAACTCCGAGTCACCCGATTGTACTCGGATCGCGAGCGATCCGGGCGCCGAAGTGCGGGTTCGGCTACATAGGATGGTGCCGCGACGGTCCGCCACCCACCGGGGGAGCCCCTTTCGGACGGAAGGCGACCAGCCAGGGAGGCGGATAGCGGTGAGCGATGAGCTCGTCAGCGACCGGGTCCTGACGGTCCCGAACCTCATCAGCGCGCTGCGGCTGTTGCTGGTTCCGGTGTTCGCCGTCCTGATCCTGCGCCACGACGACGTCGCGGCCCTGATCGTGTTGGCCGTCTCGGGCGCCACGGACTGGCTCGACGGCGTCCTGGCCCGGCGATTGCACCAGGTCTCGAAGCTGGGCCAATTGCTCGACCCGGCGGCGGATCGGCTCTACATCCTGGCGACCCTGCTGGGCCTGGCCTGGCGGTCGATCGTGCCCTGGTGGCTGGTCCTGGTGATCGTCGCCCGGGATCTTTTCCTCGCGGCGTTCCTGCCCGCGCTGGCCCGCCGCGGCTACGGTCCGATGCCGGTCAGTTTCGTCGGAAAGGCCGGCACCTTCGCGCTTCTGTACGCGTTCCCGCTCCTGCTTCTGGCCGAGGTCGACGGCGTCATCGGCGCGGTGGCATACGTGGCTGGGTGGGCCTTCACGGGCTGGGGCGTCGGCCTCTACTGGTACGCCGGGTTCCAATACGCCCGCCAGGCCCGGGCCGTCCTCGCCGAGGTTCGCCATGGCTGACCCGCAGCGGGCACCCCGCCGCCCGGTGGACGCGTCGATGACGTTGCTCAACGAGGTGATGCATCGCCCGCTGGACCCCGGGTATGCGGCCGCGGCGGCCCGCCGGTCGGCCGGGATCGAGCGACCGATCGGCCGGGTCGGGGTGCTTGGGGTCCTCGTGGTCGCGCTGCTGCTCGGCCTGGCGACGACGACGGCGACTCGGGAGTTGCGGCGGCCCCAGCCCGCCGTCGCCGCCGCGCGCGAGCTGCTCGAAGAGCAGATTCGCGAGCGGCAGTCCGATACCGATCACCTGGTGGCGCGCGCCGCCGCCCTGAATGGGGAGATCGCCGCCCTGCAGCGCGTGGCGCTGCAGGGCGGGGGTGTTCCGAACCCGCCGACCGCGGGCCGGGACGCCGTCGCGACGGGCGCGGTGGCGGTCCGAGGCCCCGGGCTGGTGGTCACGCTGGCCGACGGCGAGGCCCCGGCCGACGGCGACGAGTCCGACTTCGCCGTGCAGGACTCGGACGTGCAGACCGTGGTGAACGCCCTGTGGGCCGGGGGAGCCGAGGCGATCGCAGTGAACAATCAGCGGCTGACGTCGCTCTCAGCTATCCGGAGCGCGGGGGCCGCGATCCTGGTGGATCTGCAACCCCTGGCCGGGCCCTACCGGATCCAGGCCATCGGCGACGCGAGCGCGATGCAGGTCGCGATCGCCCGGGTGGGCGCAGGGGAGTATCTGCGCTTGCTCAACAGCCGGTTCGGGATCCGGTCGAGCATCGCCGCCCTGAACCGCGTCGACGTGCCCGCCGCCGATCCGGCGTCGCTTCGCTACGCATCGCCCGGACTCGCCGTAGAATCCAGCCAATCCACGACTTCAACGCGTTCCACACCGAGCGGACCGCAGCCATCCGGCCCGGCCATCACCCGACCGGCCGGGTAGAAGGGGACGACATGATCGCCATTCTCGGGCTCGCGGTAGGAGTCGCGGCCGGACTCTTCCTGCACCCGAGCGTGCCGGTCTTTGTGCAGCCCTACTTGCCGATCGCCGTCGTCGCGGCCATGGACGCGTTGTTCGGTGGCCTGCGCGCGTTGCTCGACGGTCTGTTCGACGACCGCGTGTTCGTCGTCTCGTTCCTCTCCAATGTGGTGGTCGCGGCTTTGATCGTCTACCTCGGCGACCAGTTGGGCGTGGGCAGCCAATTGTCGACGGGGGTCGTCGTCGTGCTCGGGATCCGAATCTTCTCCAACGCTGCCGCCATCCGTCGGCACCTGTTCAAGGCGTAACTGCCGTGGCCGACCGCACCCCCGCTGACGCGCCGGCCGACGTGCCGATCGATCGCGGTTCCGGCCCGGCGCTCGACGACGAGACGGTCCGAACCGTGCGGGCCGAAGGCCGGGCCGACGATGGCGCGAATCCGCCGGGCGACTTGGCCGACGGTGAGGACTTCACCGACCGGAAGGAGGCCGCCGGCGATGGGGACCTCCATGCGGAACGGCATGCCGACGAGGACCTCCATCAGCACCTCGCCGACGACGGCGGCCCGGATGTCGACGATGAGCCGGTCGATCGCACCTTGCCGACGGTCAGGCGCGCGCCGAACGTCGAGGCGATGCCGATCGACGAGTTCCCACCCCCACCGCCGGCTGCCGCGGCGCCCGACCTCGAGGAGGACACGGAGGTCGTGCCGGCGCCCGATCTCGAGGAGGACACGGAGGTCGTGCCGGCGCCCGACGGCGCGGAAGCCGTGGCCTGGGCGCTGGCGACGAGCGCGGCGGACGGTGCCTGGGCGAGCGACGACGCCCGCGCGGCCGGGGAAGGACGGGTGTTGCCCGGCGCGGCCGCCCCGTCAACCCGTCCCGGCGATGGGCCGGACCCCGAGCGGAGCGACACTGCGGCCGAGCCGAGCGGAACCGCCGCCGAGCGGAGTGGAACCGTCGCCGTCAAACCCGATGCGTTCCACGCCGCTGCCCTCGAGTCCGATTCCGGCGAACCTGCCGCCGCCGGGTCGGACGACGGCCGACCGGACGGCGGCCGCACCGCGGGCCGGCCCGCCCGGACCCCGCAGCACCCCGTCGACGGCGCCGAAGCAGCCCGAACCACGCGCGGGACCGCCTACGTACCGGGTCGCCACGAGGTCACCATGGCGGCCGAGCGCAGCGGCTGGCGGACGCTCGCGCGCGCCGTGCGGCCCCGGATGACGACGTCGCAGATCCTCGTCGGGCTCCTGTGCGCGGTGCTGGGCTTCGCCCTCGTCGTCCAGCTCACCCAGGCGCCCCGGGACAAGCTGGCCGGCGTCCGCCAGTCGGACCTGGTCCGGCTCCTGGACGAGACCACTCAGCAGGCCGACGACTTGGAGGGCCGGGTGCGCGGCCTCGAAGCGACCAGGGATCGGCTGCGTTCCGGCTCCGACCAGCAACGCGCCGCGCTGGAACTCGCCGAGACCCAGGCCGAGACCCAGGGCATCCTCTCCGGCCGACTGCGCGCGCACGGCCCGGGCGTCCGGATCGAGATCACCGATGCGGCCAAGGTCAAGGCGTTCGCCTTGTTCAACACCCTGGAGGAATTGCGCAACGCCGGCGCGGAGGCGATCGAGGTCAATGACGTGCGCCTGGTGACGACCTCCTCGTTCGTCGACTCGGCCAACGGCATCGTCGTCGACGGCCGAACGATCCACCCGCCGTACGC
Organism: Cellulomonadaceae bacterium; assembly: GCA_031552185.1. Classification (GTDB taxonomy): domain Bacteria; phylum Actinomycetota; class Actinomycetes; order Actinomycetales; family Cellulomonadaceae; genus JAVBMU01. Next base: position 5,404 of record JAVBMU010000138.1, read on the forward strand.
CTGGACCGCCATCGGCGACCCCCCGACGATGGAGACCGCGCTTGAGATCCCTGGCGGCGCGATGGCCTCCGTGCGCGCCGACGGCGCCCACACCCGTATTCAACAGCTGACCGAGGTGCGGATTCGGGCCATCACCGAGCCGAGCGCGCCGACCTACGCCACGCCCGTCCCGGACCGGACCACGGCCGGCGGCTGATCGCCGGGGTGCCTGCCGAATTTGCCATGAACCGGATGGCTTTCACCCGAGGCGTCCGCCGGGGTAGGTTGGGTGTGACGGGGATACCGCTCGGGTTGCGTTCCGGCTGCGCCGGTCTCGTAACCGGCGTAGGTTTTCCCGACCCGGGCAACGTGCCCGCCGCCGGCGAACGAAGGAGGCCGAATGAGTGTGCCAGGTGATCCGTCGGTGCCCGGCCCCCGGAACACGGAAACCACGATCGTTTTCGGTCGCGTCGAGGCTGCTGAGGAGGCCTTTCAGCCCGGCGGCCTGAACGCGGAGGAGCAGGCGGCGGTCGCCGCCCTGCCGAGCCATTCGGCGCTGCTGATCATGCAGCGCGGGCCGAGCGTGGGTTCGCGTTACCTGCTCGACGCCGAGCGGGCGGTTGCCGGGCGCAGCGTGCATGCCGACATCTTCCTCGATGATGTGACGGTCTCCCGCAAGCACGCCGAGTTCGTGCGGGAGGGTAGCCGGTTCGTGGTGCGCGACGTCGGGTCACTCAACGGCACGTACGTGAATCGGATCCGGATCGATCAGGCGCCGCTGTCCACGGGGGACGAGGTGCAAATCGGCAAGTACCGGCTGACCTTCCACGCCAGCCCGAACGCGCACCCGGCCGCAGGCCGATCCGCCGGCGGGTGAACGCGGGCGCCGTCGCCGGGGCTGCGCTGCCTCCGGCCGAGTCCTGGCCGCGGGGCATTTCGCGGCGGCCGACGATGCGGATCTCGGACGTGCTCGCGACGCTGCGAGTCGAGTTCCCCACCATCTCGCACTCCAAGCTGCGGTTCCTCGAGGAGCAGGGGTTGGTCGACCCCGGCCGGACCACCGCGGGATATCGGCATTACTCGGTCGCCGATGTGGAGCGGCTGCGCTTCGTGCTGATGCAGCAGCGGGACCGCTACCTGCCGCTGAAGGTGATCAAGGAGACACTCGCCGCGCTGGATTCCGGCGAACTCGAGGCGCCGCCGGGGCCGCGGCCGGCCCCGGGCGCGGGGGAGTCCGACGGCGGCCGGGCTCCCTACCAGTCCGCGGCCGAGTTGGCCGCCGACGCCGGGGTCGATCCGAAACTCGTGGTCGAACTCGTCCGCGGGGGAGCGCTGACCGAGCGGCCGGAGGGATTCGGCGCCCATGCGCGGGACGTTGTGGTCGTGGCCGCCGCCCTCGCGGAGTACGGCATCGAGCCGCGCCACCTTCGTTCGCTGCGGGCAGCGGCCGACCGGCAGGTGCACCTGGTCGACACCATGGTCGCGCCGTTGCGCTCCCAGGCCAATGCCGCAGCCCGTGGGCGCGCGGCGAGCGTGGGAGCGGAGATCGGCGAGTTGCTGGCCCGACTGCACACCGCCTGGATTCGCGAAGGTCTGATCGACCTGAACACCTGACGAATGGCCCACCGGCGTCGTACCGTGGGAACGTGACGGATGACGTCCCGATGGTGCCGGTCGAGGTTCTCGGGGTACGCCAGCAGCAACGCGACCAGGAGATCGTGGTGCTGCTGCTGGATGGAGCCTCGGAACTCGTGGTGCCCATCGTCATCGGTCCCCGAGAGGCGAGCGCCATCGCAATGGCCCAGGCAGGTCTGCCGACGCCGCGGCCGATGACGCACGACCTGCTGCGCAGCGTCCTCGACGCTGTTGCAGTGCGACTCGAGCGCGCGGAGATCGTGGCGCTCGACGGGGGAGTCTTCTTCGCGGAACTGGTGCTCAGCAACGGCTCTCGGCTGGACTCGCGGGCGTCCGATGCGATCGCTCTCGCGGTGCGCACGAACAGTCCGGTCTTCTGCTCGGCCGAGGTCGTCGCCACCGCCGGGGTCGAGGTGGTCGACGTCTCCCAGCGGGCCGAGGTCGAGCGGTTCCGCGACTTCCTGGAACACGTGACGCCGGAGGACTTTTCGACCACGGAATCGACCGACGAGTGATGGTGGGCCGCCGGCCGGTCGGGGCCCGGAACGGCGCGACACGCGGGAAACGTCCGCGTCGTTGACCTGCCCCTTTCGTGGCCATACCGTGAGGGCAAGACAGTGGGGAGATCCAGTGAACGCCAGCGGCGAGGCGAATGCCCAGGACGGGACAGCGGTTCCGCACGGCGCCCAGGGTTTGCTGTTCGGTGCGGACATCGCGGAACAGGACGCTCGGGTCGGGTACCGCGGGCCGACGGCGTGCCGTGCGGCCGGGATCACCTACCGTCAGCTCGACTATTGGGCACGGACCGGCCTGGTCGGTCCCACGGTGCGGCCCGCAGCGGGCTCCGGCACCCAGCGATTGTACTCATTCCAGGACATCCTGGTCCTCAAGGTCGTCAAGCGCCTCTTGGACACCGGTGTCTCGCTGCAGCAGATCCGCACCGCGGTCATGCACCTGCGCGAGCGGGGAGTGGATGACCTCGCCCAGATCACGCTCATGAGCGACGGCGCCTCCGTGTACGAATGCACCTCCGCCGACGAGGTGATCGACCTCGTCCAAGGCGGCCAGGGAGTCTTCGGCATCGCCGTGGGGCGGGTCTGGCGCGAGGTCGAGGGTACCCTCGCCGAACTGCCGACCGAGCGTGTCGACGCACAGGCGCCGGACGCCCACGACGAACTGGCCGAGCGCCGCGCCCGGCGCACCGCCGGCTGAGCCGGTCGGCACTCCTCACGGGATTCCGCAACGTTCTCTTGCCAGGCTGCGGGACGTCTTCGAACAGACCATGCAGTTCCTTGCGCAAGCCATGGGCGGACGACCGTTCCTTCGCCGACGGGTCACGGTGACTCCGCTCGTCGGAGCGAAGCTTCCTCGGCCGAGAACTCCGAGGCGCCGCTGTCGTCGCCGTCATGGCCGAGGTCGAGGCGCTCTTACGCGAAATGATGGTTTCGATCGGGGCACACATCAGCGCCTCGGCGATCAGCACCCACCAACTTGGTCAGCAGCGGATCTCGTCGGGCACCTGGACGACGTGCTGCTCCTCATCCTTCACGTCGGCCATGAATGGGCGTGTTATATCGAGCAGCGACGGTTTCTGGTCGACGCGGCTTGACCGTGAGCGCTTCATGCGGCGGGGGAGGGCGGACGACACATTCTGCACCGGCGTCAGTCCAGGACTCAAGGCTCATCGAGGTGGGGATCCGGTTCGGGCGCGATGCAGCGCAGCAGGACGTACGGACCACGGGCTTCCTGGAACGCGAGGGCAGCGTGGATCTCGTCGTCGCGCGGATCCCGATCGTCGAGGCAAATAACCAATTTGTCGTCCGCCTCGTAAAGCCTGTGCACGACCCCGCGACAGATGCCGCGTGCCGTCGCCAACGGGCGCTCGACACCAAGCACATAGGCATCGAGGAAATGGCCATCGGGCGCCCGGACGCCGGGGACGTAGCCGTAGTTCACCGGGTAGACGAAACCGTGACTCGGGTGCTCCGAGCCGAGCGGCCGGTCGATGACGACGTCGACGGTCGCGCCAAGAAACCCGGTGGAGACAACAAGCGCCGCACCGGTGACTTCGTTGTTCAGGTCCGGTTCGTCGTCGATCGATTGATGAGGCGGCAACGGGTGGTCTACGTCGCTCACGCCGCCAGATTACTCGAGCGGGCCGGAGCGAGCCGGGTGGGCGGGCACAAGTGCATGTAGGCCGGCCAGGAGCATGGGGCGGTGACCCGAGGAGGTCGGACCATGCACGCTTCCCGAAACTCGTTCTGACATAATGTTGATTATCGGCGCTAGGTGGGGGCGACATCCGTTCTGGGTGGTTTTCGACATAGCGGGTACTTTGCCAAAATTACGCGACCCCGACTTCGTCCAGGCGCGCAGCGCCGCACGCCACCCGGACGCATCGATGCGTCCGGCTCGGGCGCATGCCTCCGCCGCGTCCTGACCTCGCGGTCCCGTCGGCCTCGGACCAATTGACACCCGGCGCGGCGACTTGGGCCGATCGGCACCCAGTTCGCCGGCCGCCGACGCCCGCGTTCGGCGCCGTTGCCACATCGCCTGCCGCGAAATGACATAACGCGTCGCCGTGCGCTTGTGCGCTGGTCAGGCTCCTCCACCGACCAACCGTGGCGCCGGAGCACGTCACCGGGCATGTCAGAGGGCCGCCGTAGGCTCTGCCCATGGTGTTGCTGGCCGACGTCGTCGACCCCTTCTTGGTCGACCGCGCGACGCTGACCCGCCGGGGACTCAGCGAGGGCTCCCGGGCGGGCTATCGGCGCGACCTGATCACCTGGGCCGGGCACATCGCGCGCGACCTCGGGCGGACCGGCCCCGACCCCCTGACGCTGGTCCAGGCCGACGAGTTGACCGAGGCCAACGTCAAGAACGCCTACCGTGCGATTCGCTCCCACGAAGCCGCCGCCACGGCGCAACGCCGAGTGGGCACCCTGCGGCTCTTCGCGCACTGGCTGCAGTTGGAGGGGCACCTCGCTCTGGATCCGACCCTTCGCATCGAACCACCGGAACGCCCCGGACGTCTCCCCGCCGGGTGGGACGACGCCGAGTTGGCTCGGCTGGCCGAGGCCGTCTGGCAGGAGGTGGCCGGCGATCGGCGGCGTTGGCCGGCCCGGGATCGGGCCGCGTTCGCGCTCCTGGCCACTACGGGCGTCCGAGCGGGCGAATTGTGCGGGCTGACCGACCTGTCGCTGTGCCGCGAGGACGACGGCGCCGGAATGCTGACGGTGATCGGCAAGGGCAATAAGCAACGCAACATCCCCGTGCCGCCGGAGGCGGTGCAGGTGGTCGATCAGTACCTCGCCGAACGCGACGACCGATTCGGCGACCCGGCGCCCGGGGCGCCCCTGATGCGCCTGTCCACGGGTGCCCCCCTCACCCGAGGCGCCCTGGATCACATCGTGAAGGGCTGGATTCGCCGGGCGGGCGTCACCAAACAGGCCGGTGAGTCCGCCCACGGCCTGCGCCACACCTTCGCCAAGGGACTGATCCGCTCCGGCGTCCCGGTCCCCGCCGTGCAGGCCCTCCTCGGGCACGAGGACCTCAAGACGACCGGGATCTATGTCAAGGCCACCGCCGCCGACGTGCGCGACGCCGTCCTGATCTCCCCCTCGCGACGGGTCCTGCGCGAGATCACCGGCACCAAGCCCGGCACCGGGCGGAACCCCGGCGCCGGCGCCGCCATCGGCCTCAGCGCACCTCGTTGATGCAGCGCACCTCGTTGATCCGGATCATGTTTCCCGCCGGGCCGCGGATCCGGCGCGGCTGCGCCGGATCGCTGCGCCGCGGCGGGCTGATGGGGCGATCGGTCACCCGACCGATGGTGCCCGGCGCGGCGGCACCCGCACCCGGTCGAGGTCGTTGGCGACGGTCAATTCGCCGTCGAACACCTGCCTCACCTCGGCGACGAACTCCCCCGGGTCCTGGTAGCGCTGGGAGAAATGGGTCAGCACCAACGAGCGGACGCCCGCCTCGGCCGCCACCCGGGCCGCCTGCAATGCGGTGAGGTGCCCGACCTCGGCGGCGAGCCGGCGGTCCCGGTCCAGGTAAGTCGCCTCGATGACGAGCAGGTCGACGCCGTCGGCCAACTCACCGACGGCGTCGCACATCCGGGTGTCCATGACGAAGGCGAACGACTGGCCGGGTTTGGCCACGGTCACGTCCTCCGCGCGGATCACCCGACCGTCGTCGAGCCGAACGACGCCCGCCCGGCGCAGTTCGCCGACCACCGGCCCCGCCAGCCCGGCGGCGGCGAGCCGGTGCGGGTCGAACCGCACGCCGTCCGGCTCGTCGAGCCGGTAGCCGACGGCGTCGACGGTGTGCGAGAGGCGAGCCGCCCGGAGCACGGCCGGCCCGGCCCGCTCCCCCGCGATCCGGTCCAGCACGCCGTCGTCCGTGATCGGCTGCAGGGCCAACCGCTCCCGGTGGTAAAACACCGTCGCGTCGCACAGGCGTTCGATCCACGGCCGGCCAGACGCCGGGAAGCTCACCGGGATGACCTGCGGCACGCCGTCCAGGCTGATCCGCTGCACCACGCCCGCGAGTCCGAGGCTGTGGTCGCCGTGCAGATGGGTGATTGCGATCCGGCTCAGGTCCGTGGCGGTGATCCCGGCAACCGTGAGCTGGCGTTGGGTCCCCTCCCCCGGGTCGAACAGGATGACGTCGTCGTCCCAGAACAGCACGTAACCGTTGTGGCCGCGGGTACGCGTCGGCACCATGCTCGAAGTGCCGAGGACGACGATTTCGCGCTGGGCCATGCCGCGATCATGTCACGCGATCGGAGCCGCAGGCGCCGAGCACCTGGGCTTTCGCCGTCGCGAATTCCTCGTCCGTGAGGGCGCCGTCCCGCCACAGCGCGGCCAACTCGCCCGAGGGCTCGCAAAGGCAAGGGGGCCTGCCGCCGCGCTCAGAGCCCGCGCAGGAGATCCTCGAAGCCGGGGGTCGAGGCGAAGGGGTCGGCCGGGGCCGCCGGCCGGCCCGCGGCGATCCGGCCCGCGAGTTCCCGGGCCGCCCGCGTGATCCGCTCCGGCAGCGGCGCCACCGTCCGCTCGTCCTGCGCCCAGTCGTCGGTCGCCGCGAAGACCGAGGTGGTGACGACATCAGCGTGCAGGTAGGTGAACAGTGGCCGCAGCGAGTAGTCCAGCGCCAGCGAGTGCCGCGGCGTCCCACCGGTGGCGCCCAGCAGGACGGGGACGCCGGTGAGGACCTGCGGGTCGAGGATGTCGACGAAGGACTTCAGCAGCCCGGAGTAGGTCGTCGTGAACAGCGGCGTGGTGACGATCACGCCGTCGGCCCGGGCGAGCCGCTCCAGGGCGCGGGCGAGGTCGCCCGTCGGGAACCCGGTCAGCATGGCGTCGACGACGGCGTGCGCGTGCTCGCGCAACTCCACGGTCTCGACCTCGGCCGACCGGCCGAGGGTCGCGAGTTCGTCGACGGCGGCGCCCGCGAGCCGGCCGGCGAGCAGCGCCGTCGACGACGGGACGGAGAGCCCGGCCGACACCGCGACGATCCGGCGGGCGGCCGTCCCGACGGCCGCCGGCTCGGGATCGGGGACGTGGGTCGCGGGCTGCCGCGGGTCCTGCGTGCCGGCGCTCATCTCTCGTTCCTCCTCGGTTCGGCTGCGTTGTTCGGTCCGGCACGCTCTTCGGTCGGCTGCGCTCACAGCCCGAAGGCTGCGCCGGCGTGGGCGTTGCGGCCGACCTCGTCGTCCTCGGCCCGGCGACCGGTGAACCGGTCCGCCACGGCCCCGACGTGCCCGGCGTCGGTCTCGCCCGCCGCGCGGGCCGTCGCGACGCGCTCGGCGTGGCTCGGCGGGTTCGCCGGCACGTGGGCGGGTCGCTTGGCCTCCATCTCCCGCCGCAGGACTGGCACCACCTCGCCGGCGAGGATGTCGATCTGCTCCAGGACGGTCTTCAGCGGCAGGCCGGCGTGGTCCATCAGGAAGAGCTGGCGCTGGTAGTCGCCGACCTCCTCGCGCATCGTGGCGTAGCGGTCGATGACCTGCTGGGGGCTGCCGACGGTGAGCGGGGTTTCGCGGGCGAAGTCCTCCAGGCTCGGCCCGTGTCCGTAGACCGGCGCGTTGTCGAAGTACGGGCGGAACTCGCGCACGGCGTCCTGCGAATTGGCCCGCATGAACACCTGCCCGCCGAGGCCGACGATCGCCTGGTCAGCGCGGCCGTGTCCGTAGTGTTCGAACCGCTGCCGGAAGAACCGGACCATCTGCCGGGTGTGGCTCATCGGCCAGAAGATGTTGTTGTGCAGGAAGCCGTCTCCGTAGTAGGCGGCCTGCTCGGCGATCTCGGGGCTGCGGATTGAGCCGTGCCAGACGTACGGCGCGACGCCGTCCAGCGGCCGTGGGGTGGAGGTGAAGCCCTGCAGCGGGCCACGGAACTTGCCCTCCCAGTCGACCACTTCCTCGGTCCACAGTCGACGCAGCAGGGCGTAGTGCTCCAGCGCGATGGCGATGCCCTCGCGGATGTCGTAGCCGAACCACGGGTAGACGGGGCCCGTGTTCCCGCGGCCCATCATCAGGTCCATCCGGCCGGCGGAGATCACCTGGAGCATGGCGTACTCCTCGGCGAGGCGGACCGGATCGTTCGTGGTGATCAGGGTGGTCGCCGTCGACAGGACGATGTGCTCGGTGACCCCGGCGAGGTAGCCGAGCATCGTCGTGGGCGAGGAGGGGACGAACGGCGGGTTGTGGTGCTCCCCCGTGGCGAAGACATCCAGCCCCGCCTCGTCGGCATGCTTGGCGATCGTGAGGATCGAGCGCACGCGCTCGGTGTCCGACGGGGTGCGACCGGTGGTGGGGTCGGTGGTGACGTCGCCGACGCTGAAGATGCCGAACTGCATGGGGACTCCTGTCCTACGATTCATGCGTTTGCATGTATCTCACCGAACCGACGAGCGCCCCCGATTGTTCCCGCGCCGTCCGCGCCGCTGACCGGCCGCGATGCCCCAACTTGCGGCGGCAACGGAATACCGCCAACCTTGGGGGTCGATTGACCCATGAAACCCTTCGGGAGCTTTCTCAGCACGTTCACCGGACCTTCACGCGGTATCGGAACATCGGCCACGGTCCGGGCGTTGGGTACTCGGAAGATACTGTTCCCAGCGGTGCGCGCACCGCCGACGACCCCGGGAGGTCAACATGCCTGATCGTTCCCTGCGCGGAATGAGCATCGGTGCGAAGAGCATGGAGTCCGACGAGGGCGTCGACTTCGCCCCCCGCTTCCAGGCCCACTATGACTGCCCCAACGGGCACACCATCATTCTTCCCTTCTCCACCGATGCGGACGTCCCGCCGGTGTGGGAGTGCCGCTGCGGCTCCGAGGCGCTGCTCCGGGACGCCGAGCGTCCCGAGCCGAAGTCCGGCAAGCCCGCCCGGACGCATTGGGACATGCTGCTTGAGCGGCGCACGATCAAGGAGCTCGAGGAACTGCTCGACGAGCGGCTCGACCTGCTGCGCGCCGGCAAGCTGCGGCGCAGCGCCTGAGGGTAACGCCGGCCGCCGCCGCCACCCTCGTCGCGGCCGCCGACCGGCCACGTCGCCCAGGCCCGGACCGACGGTCCGGGCCTGGTGTGTGTCCGGGCCTGGTGTGGGTCCGGCCTGGTGTGGGTCGAACCTGGTGTGCGTCGAACTGGTGTGCGGCCCGCTCGGGTCAGGGCGCGGCGGACGCCCGCCGTTCCGCCGTGGCGACGGCGTCGCCGTCCGCCGTGACGACGGCGTCGCCGTCGGTCCTCGGGACCGTTCCCCCGTCCGCCCGGACCGGCTCGCTCGCAGCGCCGCTCGCGGCCGGCTCGCTCACGGCCCGCGGTGCCCCGCCACCCGGAGCGGCCGCGGCCGGCCGGCGCCGGCGTTCCGCCAGGCGCATCCCCACGGCGGCGGCCAGGAGCAGGGCCGCGCTCCCGACGACGACGGCGGCCGGCCACGCGCCCAGCCGGACGGCCGGGGTGAGCGAGGTCCGCAGGGGAAGCGTCGCGGCCAGCTGGTCGGCGGTGAACAGTTCGGTGCGCTGGAGGACCCGGCCGTCGGGGGCGATCACCCCGCTGACCCCGACCGTGGAAACCTGGACCGTCGCCCGACCGGTCTCGATCGCGCGCAGCCGCGACATCGCGAGCTGCTGGGTGGACTCGGCGGTGTACCCGAAGGACGCGTTGTTCGTCGGCACCACCAGGACCTGCGCGCCCGCCTCGACGGCGGCGCGGATCAGCGGCTCGTAGGCGACCTCGAAGCAAATCACCGTCCCGAGGGGCACGTCCCGACCGAGCCGAGCGACCGGGAGCCGCATCAGCGCGACGGAATCCCCGGCGAGCATGTCGGTCTGCACCCGGTCGACCTGGTCCGAGAACGTCCGCAGGGTCGACCGCAGCGGCACGTACTCGCCGAACGGCGCCGGGTGTTGCTTGGCGTACCGGTCCACGACGCCAACCCCGGGCTCCCACAGCAGCAGCACGTTGTACCGGCCGCCGGCGGCCGGGTATTCCTGTGCGCCCACGAGGATCGGCGCCCCGACGGCGGTCGCGGCCCGGTCGATGGCGGCGCCGACATCGCGCGCGGTCTGCGGGTCGAGATCCGACCCGTTCTCGGGCCACAGGACGACGTCGAGCGACCCGACCGGGACCTCGCGGCTCAGGGCGATGGTGCCCCGCACGTGATTGCCGAGCACCTCACCGCGATTCTCGAAGGCGCCGAGGCCGGGCTCGCCGACATTGCCCTGCACCGCGCCGATCCGCAGGTCGCCGGCCTGCGCCGCCGTCGGGAGCCGGATGACCGCCGGCGCGGCGACGAGCGTAACGGCGGTCGCAGCGCAGGCGAGGACGGCCGGCAGCGCTCGACGAGCGACGAGGAGCGTCCCGAGCAGCGCCCCGACGAAGGCCACGAGCAGCGAGACCGCGACCTCGCCGCCGAGCCATGCCGCCCGCCCCACCGGGGTGCCGGCCTGGCTGAAGGCCAGGCGACCCCAAGGGAAGCCCCCGAACGGATACTCGGTCCGGGCTTGCTCGACCGCCACGAACACGAGGGCGAAGGCGAGGGCCTGCCCGGCGGCGGTCCGCCGGACCCACCGCAGTCGGCGCACCCAGACCCAGGCGGCCCCGGCGCCCGCGACGAACAGCGACTCCATCAGGCTCAGGGCGAGCCAGGGCACGACGGCGGTCGCCTCCCGCGCCCACTCGATATGCACGGCGAAGAAGGCCAGGCCCCAGGCGAACCCGACCAGGGCGGCCCAGCGGGCGTCGTCGAACCGCAACGCCCGGACCAGGAGCGCGACGCCGAGAAAGGCCAGCGGCCACAGTCCGGCATCGGGGAAGGCGGCATTGGTGAGCAGCCCGCCGGCAATCGCCTCGACGAGCGTCGTCCAGCGCGGGACCGCGGCGCGGGATGGGGCAGGCACGTTGGCAGACTACGCCGCGGGGAACGGTTGGCGCCGCCGCTACGAAGCGGCGGCGCCCCGCGCCACCTTGGGTTGCCCGGTCCGCGCGTCCTTCGGCCCGCGCCTGCCTATCACCTGACAGGCGCGTTTTCTACTGAACGCGCGGACCCGGCCTGCGCGGCCCACGCACGCCGTCGGCGTATTCCGGTGACAGACCGGCGGCGCTGTGGGTCCCGAACACACCTCGAAACTACACCGCCGGCTCCCGCTGTCAACACGAACCGGTTGCGCTGGGCAGCGACAACAAAACGCTACGCGCAGCCTCCCGGCGGTGGCTCAGTCGAACGTGTCGAAGATCACGTTCCCGTCCCGAAGCGTCTGGCGGCATTCGGGCATCGGGAGCTCCGCGCCGAGCTCCGGGAGCAGCGGAGTGCCCGCCCGAGCGTCGGTGCTCCAGGGGTTCGACGCCCGGGCAGTGCTCTGCACCGTGAGGTACGAGGCCCGCCAGACGGCCAGGTGGGCCGGCGCGCCGACGCGCAGTTCGCCCGCCCCGGTGCCGTCGATCCCGGCCAGCCGCCAGCCGCCCCGGGTGTGCGCCCGGAAGGCGGCTCGCGCAGAGATGCGCTGATCCGGGTCGTGGTGGGACATCGCGGCGAGCACGGCGGCCCACGGATTGAGCGGCGTGATCGGCGAGTCGGAGCCGAAGCCGAGCGGCACCCCGGCGCCGAGCAGGTCCGCGAACGGCGACATGCCCTCCACGCGGGTGGGCCCCAGCCGAGCCGCATAGAGCCCGTCCGGGCCGCCCCAACGGGCCTCGAACGCGGGCTGCAGGGACAGCCGGACCCCGAGCACGAGCAGTGCCTGAAGGGCGGCCGCGTCGACGAAGAGGGCGTGCTCCACCCGGTTGTGCGCGGCCCGCAGCGCGCTCTCCCCGATCCGCTCGGCGGCGAGCGTCAGGCCGGCGACGAACTCGTCCATGGCCCGGTCGCCGATGATGTGGAAGCCGCCCTGGGTCCCGGCCGCGGCGACCGCACTCAAATGGTCGGCGACGTAGTCCGCCGTCAGGTAGAGCGTGCCGTGATGGCCCGGCGCGTCGAGGTAGGGCGAGCGCAGCGCGGCGGTCCGGGAGCCGAGCGAGCCGTCGATGTTGATGTCGCCGGCAATGCCCGCCAGGCCGGGGATGGCCGCCAGCAGAGCCCGGGCGTCGTCGGGCTCGGTGCACAGTTCACCGCGGTACCCCACGACGTGCGGCAGGCCGGCGGTCGGGTCGGCGCTCAGCGCGAGAATTTCCCGGAGCCCGGCGCGGGTGTCCAGATGCGGCGCGCTCTGCTCGTGCACCGACACGATGCCCAACTCGGCGACCCGCCGCAGGGCGGCGTGGTAGGCCGCGGTACGAGCGGCCGGGGCGAGGTCGCGGGCGGTTGTGCGGGCGGCGTCGTGCGCGTCCAGGGTCACCCAGCCCGAGTCGTCCCAGCCCGGCAATTCGGCGAGCCGACAGCGGGTCGCGAAGGCGGTCGAGACGACGGCCGAGTGGCCGTCCGCCCGGGCGGCGTAGACCGCCAGGCCGCCGACGGCGTCGTCGATCTCCTGCCGGGTCGGCGGGCGCCGTTCGGGCCACGCAAGCTCGTCCCAGCCGTAGGCCTGGACGAGGTCCTCGCCGTGGCCGGATCCACCGTGGCCGGAGACAGCCTGGGCGGCCGCCCGCAGGGCGGCGAGCGCGCCCGGCAGGTCCCGCACGCCTGCCTCGACCGAGAGGTCGAGACCAGTCAGGGCCAGCCCGGTCTCGAGCAGATGCACGTGTGCATCGACGAAGCCGGGTGCGACCAGCGCGCCGTCGAGGTCGATCACCCGGTCCGCCCGGGCGGCCAATCCGTCGGCCGTGTCATTCGCGCCGATCCAGGCGATGACCGAGCCGTCGACGAGCAGCGCCTCGGCGAACGGGTCGGCGGCGGAATGGATCACGCCACCGCGATACAGAATGGAGGACACCGACTCACCATAGCGGCAGCCGCACCACCGGTTGCCGGTGCGGCAATTCGGACGAGTGGGGAATCACTCATCTAGATGCTCGAATACGCCACGACGCCACGCTGCAGCGCCTCGATGGCGCGGGCGGCCGTGCGGCGCAACTCGGGCCGGGGCGCCGCGCCGGCCAACTGGTCGAGCACATCGAGGATCTGTTTGCACCACCGGACGAAGTCGCCGGCGGCCAGGTCGGAGTCCCGCAGCACGGCGTCCAGACTCGCGCCGCGGCCCCAGCGATGGACCGCAGCCACGAGCCCGAGGTCCAGCGGGCCGACGGTCTCGATGTGCTGGGCGGCCTCCAGGTCGGTCAGGTCCGACCACGCCCGCACGGTGGCGTCCAGCGCGGCCGCCAGCGGTCCACCGGGACCCCCGGGGATGTGGGGCTCGTCGGGTCCCTCCCGGCGCCCGGAGTACACCACCGCGGACAACGCCGCAGCCAGACCCGCCGGGTCGAGCCGATCCCACACCCCGCGGCGCACGCACTCGGCGATGAGCAGGTCGTTCTCCGCATACAGCCGGCGCAGCCACTGTCCGTCCGCGGTCACCCGCAGGACGGCGTCGGCGCGCTCGAGGTACCCAAGCGTGACGAGGATCTCGCAGATCCGGTCGAAGACCCGCGCGATCGAGCCGGTCCGGCCGTCCACCCGCTTGACAAGCGCGTCATGCTCCTTCTTCGACTGCGCCCAGCGTTCCGCCCACCGGGCGTGGGTCTCGCGGTCCGGGCAGCCGTGGCAGGGGTGGGCGCGCAAATCGGCCCGCAATCGGGCTAGTTCGGCGTCGTCCGCCGCCGCGGAGCGGGTGCGGTTCGGCGCCCGGCCGCCGCCGGCCGGCTCCGGGAGCGCCGCCGCGAGGGCGGCGCGCATGCCGGCCGCGAGGTCGCGCCGGTGGGCGGGCACCCGCGGGTTGAACGCCTTCGGAATCCGCATCCGGGTGACGGCCCGCAGGCCGGTGGGAGCGTCGGCCAGGGCGAGCCGGCGAACCTGCTTGTCCTGGGTGAGGACGGTCGGGCGCGGCTCGCTGCTGCCGGACGTGCCGGCGGCCGCGACCCACCCGCCCGGCCCGGCGGATCCCGGTCGCTCCCGACCGACGTCGATCACCACCACGTAGCCCGCCCGGCGGCCGGACGGAACCTCGACGACGTCGCCCCGGCGCAGCCGTTCGAACGTCTGCGCGGCGTGCGCCCGCCGCGCGGAGGCGCCCGCCCGGGACAGGTCCGCCTCGCGGGCCGAGATCCGACGTCGGATCGCCATGTACTGCGCGAAGTCGCCCCGGTCGCATGCCATCGACCCCGCGTATCCGGTCATCGCCTCGGCGTGGCCGCGCACCTGCCGGGCGAGTCCGACGACGGCCCGGTCGGCCTGGAACTGGGCGAATGACGTCTCCAACACCTGGCGAGCCCGGTCCCGCCCGACTTGGGCGACCAGGTTCACGGCCATGTTGTAGGTCGGGCGGAAACTCGAACGCAGTGGGTAGGTCCGTCGGGAGGCGAGCCCCGCCAGGTGCACGGGGTCCAGCCCGGCGTGATCGACGACGACGGCGTGCCCCTCGATATCGATCCCGCGCCGCCCGGCCCGCCCGGTGAGTTGGGTGTACTCCCCCGGCGTGACGTCGTTGTGGGCGGTCCCGTCCCACTTGACGAGCTTCTCCAGCACCACGGAGCGGGCGGGCATGTTGATCCCGAGGGACAGCGTCTCGGTGGCGAAGACGACCTTGATCAGGCCGCGGCCGAACAGTTCCTCGACGGTCTCCTTGAAGACGGGCAGCATCCCGGCGTGGTGGGCCGCGATCCCGTGGGCGAGCGATTCCTGCCAGCCCCAGAAGCCGAGCACCTTCAGGTCCTCGGCCGGGATCGCCACGCTGCGGTCCGCGATCACCCGCCGGATTTCCTCCTCCTCGTCGTCCCTCGTCAGCCGCAGGCCGGCGAGCATGCACCGGGTGACGGCCGCCTCGCAGCCGGCCCGGGAGAAGACGAAGTAGATCGCGGGCAGCAGCCCGTCCGTATCCAGGGCGGCCACCACGGCCACTCGCGATGGCGTGCGCCGGCTCGCCGGCGGACCGGCCATGGGGCTCGCCGGCCGACCCGGCCGGCGGCCCCCGGGGCCGCGGTAGCCCCGGTCGCCGCGCCCGGAGCGCGGCGCCGAGCGGAAGGCCACCAGCAGGTCCGGATTGATCGGCGGATTGACCCCCGGCGTGGTCGGGTCGACGTCGCCCGCGTAGAGGTCGAGCAGGTCGGCTCCCCCGCGGCTCGCCCGCGCGCCGACGCCCGCGGCGCTCGAGACCAGCACGTGCTGCCACAGGGGCACCGGCCGGCGTTCGGTGACGACGACGGTCGTGTCGCCCCGGACGAGTTGGAGCCAATCCCCGAACTCCTCGGCGTTGGAGACGGTGGCGGACAGGGAGACCAGCAGCACGTCCGCGGGCAGGTGGATGATGACCTCTTCCCAGACCGGGCCGCGGAAACGGTCGGCGAGGTAGTGCACCTCGTCCATGACGACGTAGCCGAGGCCGGCCAGCGCCGGCGAGTCGGCGTACAGCATGTTGCGCAGGACCTCGGTCGTCATCACCACGACCGGCGCCGTCGGGTTGATCGAGGTGTCCCCGGTGAGCAGGCCGACGGCCTCGGGCCCGTGCCGGCGCACCAGGTCGCCGAACTTCTGATTCGACAGGGCCTTGATGGGCGCGGTGTAGAAGGCCTTGCGACCCGTCGCGAGGGCGAGATGGACGGCGAATTCGCCGACGACCGTCTTGCCGGCGCCGGTCGGCGCCGCGAGCAGCACCCCCCGACCCGCCTCCAACGCCGCGCAGGCGGTGGTCTGGAAGGTGTCGAGCAGGAACGGCAGGGTGCGGCCGAAGTCGGCGAGTCGGGTCCGCCGCGTCTCGGTGCGGGCCCGCGCCGCAGCGTAACGAGCGGCCGGGGAGTCGTCCTGCCCGAGGGAGTCGGTTCGGGCGGTCATGCCTCTCAGCCTACGGGCCGGGGCGCGTTCGACCGGCCATTGCCGCGGCGGCCGTTCGGGCCGCGCGGCACGGCGATGCCGGCCAGCACGCGCAGCGCGCCAGGCCGCAGCTCGACCCGGATCGGCAGCCGGCCGATCAACTCGCCGTCGGCGAAGGCCGGCGGCGGCGCCGCGCCCTGATCGGTGCGGTCGAGCAGCACCGCCCGAGCCCGCACGACGGCGACGCCCCGGTGCTGAATATGCCGCCCGGCGTACGTGCCGGGGAAGATCCGGACGGCGCCGCGGCGGGTGAACGGACCGGCCAGCACGACGTCGAGCAGGCCGTCGTCGAGCCGGGCGTCGGGCGCGATCCGAATGCCGCCACCGACGAACGTCCCGTTCCCCACCGCGACCAGGGCGCCGGGCGACTGCCAGACGATCGCGTCCCCATCGCGCTCGACGCCGATCCCCGCGAGTTCGTCGGGCTCGGCGCCGGCGACGCCCTCGATCCGCAGCCGGTACCCGTACGGGCGGTAACGCGCGATCTCAGTGAGCACCGCCACGGCGTACCGCGCCCGCCCGCGCGGCCAGGCGACCGCATTCGCCCGGGCGTTCACCGCGGCGTCGATCCCGGCCGAGAGGACCCCGCCGAACCACCGGGACTCGGCGCCGGCGGTCGCCAGGGCGGCGTCGAGCGTCACGGGCGGGCGGGTCATCGCGTCCAGGAGAGCGTCGATGGCGGGGGTCGGTCCGGCCGGCAGCCCGACCGCCCGGGCGAAGTCATTGCCGGTCCCGACGGCGACGATGCCGAGCGGCAGTCCGGTCCCGGCGGTCGCATTGACGCCCAGGTGCACCATGCCGTCCCCGCCGACCACCACCAGCAGCCCCAGCCCCCCGGCGGCGACGGCCGCCCGGGCATTCGCGAGGGCGGCGGCGTAGTCCGGGCCGGACAGGTCGACGACGTCGTGCCCGTGCCGGCTCAGGCTGTCCATCACCCGGATCCCGGCGTGCCGGCCGCGGCCCTTGCCGGCCGTGGGGTTGATGACGACGCCGACGGCGGCGGTCACGAGGCGAGGCGGGCGATGTCCCGCCGAGCGGCCCGTCGGTCGTGCAGGAACGCGATCCCGACGGCACCGAAGAACAGCAGGCAGATCGGCAACGCCACGAAGATCATGGTCAGCGCGTCCGGCGTCGGCGTCATGACCGCGGCGAAGACGAAGGCGAGTAGGACGGCGATCCGCCAGCCCGTCAGCATGGTTCTGGCCGGCAGAATGCCGACGAAATTGAGCGCGACCAGCACCACGGGCAGGACAAAGGCGAGCCCGAACGCGAGAACCAGGCGCATCACAAAGGTCAGGTAGCCCTGGGCGTCGGTGAAATTGGTGGCGTCGTCGGGTACGAAGCCGGCCAAGATGTCCACGGCGTGCGGCAGGACCCACCAGGCGAGCGCCGCCCCGGACAGAAAGAGGGGCACGGCCGCGCCGAGGAAGCCGTAGGCATACCGGCGCTCGGTGCGGGTAAGGCCAGGCGTGATGAAGGCCCAGAGTTGATAAAGCCACCAGGGGCACGTCACGATGACGGCCAGGAAGAACGCCACCTTGAACTGGGTATCGAGGGCCGAGGCGAGACCGGTGAAGTTCAGGGTGATCTGCTTGCCCTGCTGTTCCGCTGCGACCTTGAGCGGCGCCTGCAGGATCCGCAGCAGTGGCTGGTAGAGGAACCAGCCCGCGATAGCCCCGACGACCAGGCCGGCGGCACACAGGAAGAACCTCTTGCGGATCTCGGCAAGATGCTCACGCAGGGGCATCCGCCCTTCCGGATCGCGTGGCGTTCGCGCCACGGGTTACACCCTCGGTGCGCTGTCCCCGGGTGTTGACGGCGTGCCGCTGCCCGGCGGCTGCGCGGCTCCGTCCGGGCCGGTGCGCAGGGCGTCGGCTCCGCCCGGCCGGTTCATCGAGGTGTCGTCAGTCTTGTCGTTCGTCTTATCATTCGTGAGGTCCGTGACCTCGCTCTTGAAGATCTTCAGAGACTGGCCAACGCTTCTGGCGAGGTCCGGCAGCCGCTTCGCGCCGAAGAGCAGCACGATGACGGCGACGAGCACAATGATGTGCCACGGCTTCACAAGGTTCATGACGTGCCCTTCACGCTTGCGGATGCGTCCCGCCCGAGTCTACCCGTCGCTCAGGTGTTGAACCGTGCCCATTGGTCCCACAGTTCCCGGGCTCGCGCCTGCCGCCCGGCCCGCAGTTCGGCCCCCCGCGCCCGGACCTCGGTCAATGTCAGCCGCAACTCCACCGGATCCGCGCCGATCGTCGGCGCGACGGCCGGCCGCTCGGCCGCGTCGCGCGCTGCCGCCCGGAGCCGGCGATCCGCCGCGCCGAAGACGGTCGCCATCGCGTCGCCGCCCTCGATCCACAGCGCGATGGCGGACTTGAACACCCGGAAGCCCAGCACCCCGAGGAGCACGGCCGAGCCGATCAGCAGGACCGTCCAGAGCGCAAACCACATGGGCACCACCCTACCGGCGGGCCGCGCTACCGGCGGGCCGCGCTACCGGCGGCGCACGCTACGAGCGCGGTCCCGGCGCCACGCCGTAGGCGGCCAGCGCCGCCCGTGCCCCGGCGGCGGCGTCCGCCGCGAAGCCGGCGGGCGTCACGGATCGCACCTCGGGCGCCCACATCAGCAACAGCCGCCGCAACCAGGCGGGGTTGGTCACCCGCAGCACCACCTCGAACTCGCCGTCGGGCAGGTCCCGGATCGATTCGACCGGGGTCTGCTCGGCCACGGATCGCGCCCGGCCGGCGAGGACAACCGTCACCTCGGGCGCATCCCCGGTGGGCGAGAAATCCAACTCCGGCCGCGGGGCGTGGGTGTCTGCGGGGACGTCGAGCGGCGTCGCCGCCAGGATCCGGTCCACCCGGAAGGTGCGTTCGCCCTGCGCCCGCCGGCACCAGGCGAGCAGGTAGGTGTGCTCGTCCTCGGTGTGCAACCGGATCGGGTCGACGTCGCGCTCGGTGGCGACGTCGGCGGCGTCGACATAGCGGATCCGCAGCCGGCGGCCGCCGGCAAGGGCCGCGTCCACCCCGGCGAGAATGGCCGGTTCGCCCTCGGGGGCGAGTTGCACGTCCAGGGCGGCGGCCGCCTCCCCGGTCGCGTCGGTCAGTTTGGTCAGGACGCTGTGCACGACGGCGGCGCGGCCCGGGTTGGTTCGCACGGCCGGGGTTTCGCTCATGGCTCGCAGCGCCGCGATCAGGGCCACCGCCTCGCGGGTGCCCAGCCGCATCGGCCGGGTCATGCCGCGCGCCTCGGTCAGCCGGACTACGCCGCGCTCGATGGAGAATGCGTCGAAATCGATCAGGTCCTCCGGCCAGTAGCCCGGCGTCCCGGAGACCCACAGGGCGTCGATGTCCGCGCGGATCTGGTTCCCGCTGACGCCGAAATGCCGGGCCAAGTCGTCGACGGGCACCGCGCCGGCGCCGTCGAGATACGCGACCAGGCCGAGCAGCCGCACCAGGCGGTCGTCTGCGCGCTCAGCCATGGTGCCGTTCCTCCTCCCGGCCGGCGCCCCCGACGCGGCCCCGGTCCGGGGCCGGCGCGGCGTCGAGTCGATCCAGCACCGCCGCCGCGTCGAGTCGATCCAGCACCGCCGACCGCAACGCCGGCGGATCCAGCACGACGACGGCGTCGGCGTACCCAACCACCTCGTCCGTCATGGCGAAGACCGAACTGAACGGGACGTCGACCAGGTCCCGCCGGCCGTCCGCGGACGGGCCCGCCGCCGTCCCCCGCACCCGCAGCGCCTCCGCCCGCTCGGGCAGCAGCGCGAGCCGCGCGACGCCCGCCCGGGCGGGCCGGCCCACCATCGCCTCGACATCGATATCGGCCGGAATCTCGTACGCCCCCGGCGGTCCGACCGCCCGCACTCGGCCCGCCACCCGGCTCAGCCGGAAGACCCGGCTCGCGCCTCGGTCGCGGTCGAAGCCGAGCACGTACCAGCCGCCGCCGCGGGCGACGATCCGCCACGGTTCCACCCGCCGGTCCCCGACCTGCCCGGTGCCGGCCGTGTGGTACCGGAAGGTCACGGCGCGGCGCGCGGAGATGGCCTCCAGCAGCGGACCGTACGCCTCCCCGATCGCCCGGACCCGCGGGGCGAGGCCGGCGACGGCGTCGTCGGCGGACTCGCCCGCGCCGGCCGCCCGCAGCTTGGTCAACGCCCGCGAGATGTCCGTGCGCAGCGTCTTGTCCTGCCAGAACTGAGCGGCCAGGGACAGCACCCCGAACTCGGCCGGGGTGAGGTCGATGGGGCGCAGGGCGTACGCATCCTGGTCGATGCGGTAGCCCACGTCCTCGCTGTGCCCGCCGCCGGCCACGGTGACGATCGGAATGCCCAGGTCCCGCAGCGTGTCCTTGTCCCGCTCGAACATCCGCTCGAACGCCTCGGCGGTGGGCGCGTCGCCGTACCCGGCGACGCTCGCGTTGATCTGCCGCTTGGTCATCGCGGCGGTATTCACGAGGGCGATGACGAGGTTGAGCAACCGGGCGGCCGGGTTCGTGCCCCGGGTGGTGGAGTCCGACATCGGCTCCCACGGTAGCGGGCGGTAGCGTGTTGCGGGTGATCAACTGGCGATACGCGACGGTGTTGTCGCGCGGGCGCGCCTGGTCGGGCGCCCTGGAACTCACGGTATGCCTGGATGGCCCCGATGGCGGGACCGGGTCGGCCGCGGAGGAGCGCGGCGGGGCCGGGTCCGGTGTGGCGGGCGGGGCGACTGTCCGCGCGCTTGCCTTCCCCGGGCTGGTCGGCGCGCCCGAGCCGGGCGAGCGCGTCCTGCTCAATGTCTCGGCCCTCGCCCGCGGCTTGGGCACCGGCGGGTTCGCGCTCGTCGTCGCGAATGTGACCCGGCCCCCGGCCGATCCGGCGCCCGGACCGGGGCACCTGGTCAAGGCCCGGTACACCCCGCTGCAGGCGATGGTGCTCGGCGTCGACGAGCAGGAATCCCCGCACCACGAGGCGCTGCGGGACGCGGACGATCTGGCCGGCCTGCCGGTGGTGGTGGCGGATCTGCACTCCGCCCTGCCGGCCATCGTCGCCGGCGCCCGGCACGCGGCGGCGGGCGCGGGCCGGCCCGCGCCGCGGGTCGCCTACGTGATGACCGACGGCGGCGCCCTGCCGGCCGCCTTCTCCCGAACCGTGGCCGCCCTGCGCGCCGCCGACTGGCTCGCCTCATGCATCACGGTCGGCCAGGCTTTCGGCGGGGATCTGGAGGCGGTCACCGTGCACACGGGGCTGCTGGCGGCGCGCCTGGTGGTCGGGGCGGAGCTCGTGGTCGTCGCGCAGGGGCCGGGGAACCTGGGGACCGGGACCCGGTGGGGGTTCTCCGGAGTGGCGGCCGGCGATGCCGTCAATGCGGTCGCTGCCCTCGGTGGGCGGGCGATCGCCGCGCTGCGGGTCTCCGGCGCGGACGCGCGGGACCGACACCTCGGCGTCTCGCACCACTCGCTCACGGCGTACGGTCGCGTCGCGCTCGCGCCCGCCGACGTCGTCGTGCCCCGGCCCGACGCCGACGTCGAGGCGCTGCCCGGCTGGGGCGCCGCCCTCACCGCCCGGATCGACGCGGACGCCGCGGCGCTGGTCGCGGGCGCGGGCGGGCGCTTGCGCCGGGTCGACGTCGCGGCCGACGCAGCGCTGCTGGCGGCCCTCGCGGCGACCCCGCTCCGGCTGTCCACCATGGGGCGTGGTCCGGACGCGGATCCGGCCGCCTTCGTCGCCGCCGCCGTCGCCGGACAGCACGCCGCCGGCGCCTAGCTGAGCGATTCCGAATTGTGGCGGTCTTCAGCGGCGGGGTGGCCCGACCGTCGGGCCCGGTTCGGCACCGGCGTTCGGCCGCCCGCGGCTGCGGCAATCCTGGGCGGGCGGTGAGACGGGGGCCTCCATCGCGTCAGTCAGTACATTGCGCGCCGAGTCAGTATCTGGCGCGCCGAGTCAGTACATTGCGGCTGTTCGGTGCTCGTTTTCCCGGCGTGTCGGCACTTCCCGGGCGGCCCCGGTACTGACTGGCCGCGCCAAGCACTAACTGGCCGTGCCAAGTACTAACTGACCGTGCCAAGTACTGACTGACCGCGCCAAGTACTGACTCGCCGGCCCAAGGTACTGACTCGCGACGCATCACCTTGCGTCCACCGCCACCCGAGCGTGCCGCGATGCGCGAGGTAGAGCCACGGCGCGCGAGGTAGAGCCGTAGCGCGACCGACACGCCGGTCCC
>JAVBMU010000121.1:0-27529 GCA_031552185.1 Cellulomonadaceae bacterium
AGTGAGAATGCAGGCATGAGTAGCGAAAGACGGGTGAGAAACCCGTCCACCGGATGACCAAGGGTTCCAGGGCTAGGCTAATCCGCCCTGGGTAAGTCGGGACCTAAGGCGAGGCCGACAGGCGTAGTCGATGGACAACCAGTTGATATTCTGGTACCGACACACAACCGACAGTACCAAAACACACGATACTAACCCCGTGATGACCCCGTCAGGCCTTCGGGCCTGTGGTTGGGTTTGAGTGGGGGACCTG
Organism: Cellulomonadaceae bacterium; assembly: GCA_031552185.1. Taxonomy (GTDB): domain Bacteria; phylum Actinomycetota; class Actinomycetes; order Actinomycetales; family Cellulomonadaceae; genus JAVBMU01. Next base: position 254 of record JAVBMU010000121.1, read on the forward strand.
AGTGTGGAGTCGGTAAGCGTGAGGTGTGACGCAGAAAGGTAGCCAGGCCGTGCGATGGTAGTCACGGTCTAAGGTTGTAGCACGTGGGGGTAGGTAAATCCGTCCCCACATTTGAGTGTGAGAGCTGATGGGCGCCCCACATTGGTGGGGTGATCTGGTGATCCTCTGCTGCCGAGAAAAGCATCGACGTGAGGGTGTGTGTTGCCCGTACCCTATAACCGACACAGGTGGTCGAGTAGAGAATACTAAGGTGATCGAGAGAATCGTGGTTAAGGAACTCGGCAAAATGCCCCCGTAACTTCGGGAGAAGGGGGACCATCCCGGTGAACCAGACTTGCTCTGGGATGTGCTGGTGGTGGTCGCAGAGGCCAGAGAGAAGCGACTGTTTATTAAAAACACAGGTCCGTGCGAAGATGTAAGTCGTTGTATACGGACTGACGCCTGCCCGGTGATGGATGTTTAAGAGTACCTGTTAACCCTTTGGGGTTAAGCGGAGATTTTAAGCCCAAGTAAACGGCGGTGGTAACTATAACCATCCTAAGGTAGCGAAATTCCTTGTCGGGTAAGTTCCGACCTGCACGAATGGCGTAACGACTTCTCCGCTGTCTCGACCACGAACTCGGCGAAATTGCACTACGAGTAAAGATGCTCGTTACGCGCAGCAGGACGGAAAGACCCCGGGACCTTTACTACAGCTTGGTATTGGTGTTCGGTGCGGCTTGTGTAGGATAGGTGGGAGACTGTGAAACCCGCACGCCAGTGCGGGCCGAGTCGACGTTGAAATACCACTCTGGCCGCCTCGAGCATCTAACCTCGGTCCGTGACCCGGACCAGGGACAGTGCCTGGTGGGTAGTTTAACTGGGGCGGTTGCCTCCCAAAATGTAACGGAGGCGCTCAAAGGTTCCCTCAGCCTGGTTGGCAATCAGGTGTCGAGTGCAAGTGCACAAGGGAGCTCGACTGTGAGACCGACGGGTCGAACAGGGACGAAAGTCGGAACTAGTGATCCGGCACCACCGAGTGGAAGGGGTGTCGCTCAACGGATAAAAGGTACCCCGGGGATAACAGGCTGATCTTGCCCAAGAGTCCATATCGACGGCATGGTTTGGCACCTCGATGTCGGCTCGTCGCATCCTGGGGCCGGAGTAGGTCCCAAGGGTTGGGCTGTTCGCCCATTAAAGCGGTACGCGAGCTGGGTTTAGAACGTCGTGAGACAGTTCGGTCCCTATCCGCTGCGCGCGCAGGAGACCTGAGAAGACCTGTCCCCAGTACGAGAGGACCGGGACGGACGAACCTCTAGTGTGCCAGTTGTTCCGCCAGGAGCACCGCTGGTTGGCCACGTTCGGAACGGATAACCGCTGAAAGCATCTAAGCGGGAAACCACCTTCAAGACCAAGTCTCCAACCGAAAGGTGAAGGCACCCAGCAGAACACTGGGTCGATAGGCCGGACGTGGAAACGGGAACCAACGACCCGCGAAGCCGACCGGTACTAACCAGCCGACAACCACACAACACACACCACACACGCGTCCACCATACAGTTCCCGACCAACAGGCCAACCCCACCCCCACCAGGGCAGGGACACAACCAAACACAGGTCGACAAAGTTACGGCGGCCACAGCGACAGGGAAACGCCCGGACCCATACCGAACCCGGAAGCTAAGCCTGCCAGCGCCAATGGTACTGCCCCCGCCAGGGAGTGGGAGAGTAGGACACCGCCGAACACCCGAAGGCCCACCCCAACAGGGTGGGCCTTCGAACATCTTGAAAACGACCAGCCGTCGCTGACCCGCCGTGGCAGACACGGCGACGAGGCGCCGGACCCACGCGACGCTCCGGCCCCCGCGAGCGACATAGGATGGCTCCATGTCCACCATTTCCCGTGCCGAGGTGGCGCGCGTCGCCGCGCTGGCTCGCATCGATCTCAATCCGGCCGAAGTAGACCGGCTCGCCGAGGAACTCGACGTGATTGTGGATTCGATCGCGAAGGTCAGCGAGGTAGCGACGCCGGAAGTTCCGGCGACGAGCCACCCCTTGCCGATGACAAATGTCTACCGCGGGGATGAGCCCGTGCCGCCCCTGCCCGTGGCGGACGCCCTGGCGGCGGCCCCGGAGGCCGAGAACGGTCGATTCGCCGTGCCGCAGATTCTCGGAGAGGAATGACATGAACCGGGAACTTGTGCGCCTTTCGGCGGTCGAACTGTCCGAACTCCTGGCCCGCGGAGAGGTCTCCAGTGTCGAGGCGACGCAAGCGCACCTCGACCGGATCGCCGCGGTCGACCCGGACGTCCACGCCTTCCTGCACCTGAACGGCGACGAGGCCCTTGCCACCGCCGAGGGGGTCGACGCCCGGCGGGCCGCCGGGGCGGACCTGCACCCGCTGGCCGGCGTCCCGATCGCGGTGAAGGACGTCGTCGTGACGAAGGGCATGCCGACCACGGCCGGGTCGAAGATCCTCGAGGGCTGGATCCCGCCGTACGACGCCACCCTGGTGGAGCGGATCCGCGCCGCGGGCCTGCCGATCCTCGGCAAGACCAATATGGACGAATTCGCCATGGGCTCCTCCACCGAGCACTCGGCCTACGGCAACACGTGCAACCCCTGGGATCTGTCCCGAATCCCCGGCGGTTCGGGCGGCGGCTCGGCCGCCGCGGTGGCGGCGTTCGAGGCGCCGCTGGCCATCGGCACCGACACGGGCGGATCGATCCGCCAGCCCGGTGCCGTCACCGGCACCGTCGGGGTCAAGCCCACCTACGGCGGCGTGTCGCGCTACGGCCTGATTGCGATGGCGTCCTCGCTCGACCAGGCAGGTCCGGTGACCCGCACGGTCCTCGACGCCGCGATGCTGCACGAACTCATCGGCGGGCACGACCCGTACGACTCGACCTCGCTCGCCGAACCCGTGCCGGCGTTGGTCGAGGCGGCGCGCAAGGGCGCCGCGGGCGACCTGCGCGGAATGCGCATCGGCATCGTGCGCGAGCTGGACGGCGACGGCTACCAGGACGGTGTGCGGGCGAGGTTCGCGGAGTCCATCGACCTCCTGCGCGGCCTCGGCGCCGAGATCGTCGAGGTGTCCTGCCCGTACTTCGACTACGCGCTCGCGGCGTACTACCTGATCATGCCCAGCGAGGCGTCGAGCAACCTGGCGAAGTTCGACGGGATGCGGTTCGGCCTGCGGGTCGAGCCCGAGACCGGCTCGGTGACCGCCGAGCGCGTGATGGCGGCCACCCGCGGCAAGGGCTTCGGCGACGAGGTCAAGCGGCGTGTCATTCTGGGCACGTACGCGCTCTCGGCGGGCTACTACGACGCGTATTACGGCAGCGCCCAGAAGGTCCGCACGTTGGTCCAGCGGGACTTTGCGGCCGCATTCGAGCAGGCCGACGTGCTGGTCTCCCCGACGGCGCCGACCACCGCCTTCCGGCTGGGCGAGAAGATCGACGACCCGCTGGCGATGTACCTGAACGACATCGCGACCATCCCGGCGAACCTGGCCGGCACGCCCGGGATGTCGGTGCCGAACGGGCTGTCCGACGACGGCCTTCCGGTTGGGTTCCAAATCCTCGCTCCGGTCAAGGCCGACGAACGCATGTACCGGGTGGGCGCCGCCCTGGAGGCGGCGCTCGAGGGCGCCTGGGGCGCCCCGCTGCTGGCCCGGGCCCCGAAGCTCGGCAAGGAAGGATGATCGTGTCCGCCACTTCCACCACCGCCGTCGACCTGGTCGATTACGACGACGCCGTGCGCCGGTACGACCCGGTGCTCGGCATCGAGGTGCACGTCGAACTCGGGACGCAGACCAAGATGTTCTGCCCGGCCGGGGTCAGCTTCGGCGCCGAACCGAACTCCGAGGTCACGCCGGTCTCGCTCGGCCTGCCCGGCTCGCTGCCGGTGCTCAACGAGCGCGCCGTCGAATACGCGATTCGGATCGGCCTGGCGCTGAACTGCCAGATCGCAGAGACGTGCCGCTTCGCCCGCAAGAATTACTTCTACCCGGACGTGCCGAAGAACTATCAGATCTCCCAGTACGACGAGCCGATCGCCTACGAAGGCTGGGTCGACGTCGAACTGGAGGACGGCACGATCTTCCGGGTCGAGATCGAGCGCGCCCACATGGAGGAGGACGCGGGCAAGAACACCCACGTTGGCGGCGCGGGCGGGCGAATCCACGGCGCCGACTACTCCCTGGTCGACTACAACCGGGCCGGCGTGCCGCTGGTCGAGATCGTGACCAAGCCCATTCCCGGCGTCGGCGAGCGGGCGCCCGAGGTGGCGCGGGCCTACGTGCAGACCCTGCGTGACCTGTTCCGGGCGCTCGGCGTCTCGGAGGCGCGGATGGAGCGTGGCAACGTGCGCGCCGACGTCAACCTCTCGCTGCGCGCCGACCCCGATGCTCCGCTCGGCATCCGCACGGAGACCAAGAACGTCAACTCGTTCCGGTCGGTCGAGCGGGCCGTGCGGTACGAGATCCGGCGCCAGGCCGCCGTGCTCGACGCCGGGTCGCCCGTCACCCAGGAGACCCGGCACTGGCACGAGGACACCGGCATCACCACGCCCGGCCGGATCAAGTCCGACGCCGACGACTACCGGTATTTCCCGGAGCCGGACCTGCTGCCGGTGGCGCCGAGCCGCGCCTGGGTCGAGGAGATCCGGGCGGGCCTGCCCGAACTGCCGGCCGCGCGTCGTCGTCGGCTGCAGGCCGACTGGGGCTACTCGGACCCGGAGATGCGCGACGTCGGCAACGCCGGCGCGGTCGAATTGATCGAGGCGACGGTCGCCGCCGGGGCGAGCCCCGCCGGCGCCCGCAAGTGGTGGATGGGCGAACTGGCTCGGTACGCCAAGCAGGCCGAGATCGAATTGGGCGACGTGCCCGTCACGCCGGCCCAGGTGGCGCAACTGCAGGGGCTGATCGACGCCGGCCGGATCAACGACAAGCTCGGCCGGCAGGTCCTCGACGGCGTGCTCGCCGGCGAGGGCGATCCCGAGCAGGTCGTCGTCGCCCGCGGCCTCGAGGTCGTCTCGGACGACGGCGCCCTGTTGGGCGCTATCGACGAGGCCCTGGCCGCCCAGCCCGACGTCGTTGCGAAGGTCCGCGGCGGCAACCTGGGTCCGGTTGGGGCGATCATCGGCGCCGTGATGAAGGCGACCCGCGGGCAGGCGGACGCGGCCCGGGTACGCGAGCTCGTCATCGAGCGGATCGGGTCCGGCGGGTGACCCGGGGGGCCGTGCTGCTCGGCGAGATGGTGCGGCTGCGGCCCATCGAGGCCCGCGACGCCGACCGGATCTGGGAGTCCCTCCAGGACCCCGTCTCGACCCGGCTGACCGGCACGACGGCGCAGTTCGCCCGGCCCCAGATCGATGCGTGGGCCGCCGAGGTTTCGGACCGGCCCGGGCGGTATGACTGGACGATCACCGGCGGCAAGTTCGCGGGCGGCGTGCCGGAATCCGATGAGATGCTCGGCGAGATCGTGCTGAACGAGATCGACGAGGACGCCCGGTCGGCCAACCTGCGGCTCGCGCTGCTGCCGAACGCCCGAGGGCGCGGCTACGGGCGCGAGTCCATCGCGCTGGTGCTCGGCTTCGCGTTCGTCGCCGCGGACGGACCGAAGCTGCACCGGGTCAGCCTGGACGTGCTGGCGATCAACCCGCGGGCCAAGGCGCTGTACGACTCGCTCGGATTCCGCGAGGAGGGCCGGCTGCGAGAGGTCTATCGCGACGGCGACCGGTGGGTGGATGCGATCGTGATGAGCATCCTGGAGCACGAGTACTTGGCGCAGGGGTAGGGGCCCGCGGCTTCGGGTGACCGGCTCGGTCGGCTACCGGTCAGGTCCGCGCCGGCTCCTCGGGGTCGTGGAGGCGCGGGGGCGCCTGTGGCGCGCCGCGATGCGGTGGGGCCAGGCGCCATCCCGCATCGCGCGCCCCCCGGGCTGGGCATCGGGGCGCTCGGCGCCGATGTCCGGCCCGCCCTACCCGCAGGTGGCGTCGAGGTACGCGAAGACCCGGTCGCCAACCTGGTCTGCCTCGTTGTCGCCGTCGGCGAAGGCGTCGTAGGCCGCCCGGGCGGCGGTGTCGTCGGGGTCGGCGGCGACTTTCGCCATCAGGTCGACGCCTTCGTCGACGTTGTCGACGAAGGCCTTCCAGTCGGTCGCGATCTCGGTCGGCGGCTCGGCCTCGCGGATTGCGACGGCGAACGGCCGCAAAGCCGCGACCCGCCCGGCGTAGTCGTCCGCGGCGACTTTCCCGGAAGCCTCGCCGAAGGTCTCGAAGGCCTCGCGGATGGCGCAGAACTCCGCCGCGTCGGCCGCGGTCGCCGGCTTCGTCGTCGGGTCGGTGGAAGTCGGGTCGGTCGTCGTCGGACCGGCCTTGGTGGGCGCGCCGACCCGCTCGGCGTCGGAATCCTTGCCGCAGCCGGCCAGGCCGGCTGCGAGGAGGAGGGCGACGCCGACGGCGGCGGCGTGGGTGACGGTGCGAGGAGTGGCCATGTGCGGTGGTCCGTTCTTCCGATGCCGGTTCGATGCCCGAGCCGGCAGGTGAGCGGTCCGGTGGGGAGCGACCGGCACGCGGCCCGGGTAACGAGGTGGTACCAACGTACCGCCAGGTACAGTAACAGGAGCGCGCGGCGGGCGGATGGGGCGGCCGACGCTGGATCGCGACCCCGGTGGACGGCCGCCGCGCGGCCGTCGTCGTCGTCGTAGGGTGGTCGGCACCGAGCCGGGCCGCCCGGCCCGACCGCCGCACCCGGACGGGATCTGCCGACCCGCCGCTGACTGTACGTCAGGAGTGAACCTGCACATGAGCCGCCCGCTGCGTTCGCGAACGTCCACCCATGGCCGCAATATGGCGGGCGCCCGCGCGCTGTGGCGGGCGACCGGGCTGGGCGCGGAGGACTTCGGGAAGCCGATCATCGCGATCGCCAACTCCTACACCCAGTTCGTTCCCGGCCACGTGCACCTGAAGGACATGGGGGACCTGGTCGCGTCGGCGGTCCGCGAGGCGGGTGGCGTCGCGCGGGAGTTCAACACGATCGCGGTGGACGACGGGATCGCGATGGGTCACGCGGGCATGTTGTACTCACTGCCGAGCCGGGACTTGATTGCGGATTCGGTCGAGTACATGGTCAACGCGCACACCGCGGACGCGCTCGTGTGTATCTCGAACTGCGACAAGATCACGCCGGGCATGTTGAACGCCGCGCTGCGGCTGAACATCCCCACGGTCTTCGTCTCGGGCGGGCCGATGGAGGCCGGCAAGGCGGTGGTGGCCGACGGCGTCGCGCAGACCCCGCTGAACCTGGTAAACGCGATCAACTATTCGGCCGACGACGCAGTGAGCGACGCCGCGCTGGACGCCGTGGAGGCGTCCGCGTGCCCGACCTGCGGCTCGTGCTCGGGGATGTTCACGGCGAACTCGATGAACTGCCTGACCGAGGCGCTGGGGATGTCGCTGCCGGGGAACGGGTCGACCCTCGCCACGCACGCCGCGCGTCGGGACCTGTTCCTCGCGGCCGGGCGCACGATCGTCGACCTCGCGCGGCGGTACTACGACGACGAGGACGATACGGCCGCGCCGCGCGGCATTGTGACCAAGGCGGCGTTCACGAACGCGATGACGCTCGACGTCGCGATGGGCGGCTCCACCAACACGGTGCTGCACATCCTGGCGGCCGCCCAAGAGGCCGAGGTCGAGTTCGACCTCGCGGACATCGAGGCGATCAGCCGGCGGGTGCCGTGCCTGGCGAAGGTCGCGCCGAACCACCCGGACTACCACATGGAGGACGTGCACCGGGCGGGCGGGATCCCCGCGCTGCTCGGGGAACTCGACCGGGCCGGGCTGCTGGACCATGCGGTGACGTCGGTGCATACCCCGACGCTGCGCGCCTGGCTGGACGAGTGGGACGTGCGCGGCGGTGCGGCGTCGGCCGAGGCGATCGAGTTGTTCCACGCGGCACCCGGCGGGGTGCGCACCACGGTCGCCTTTTCCACCGACGCCCGCTGGGCGTCGCTGGACACCGACGCCACGGCCGGCTGCATCCGGGACGTTGAGCACGCCTACACCGCCGAGGGCGGTTTGGCGGTGCTGCGCGGCAATCTCGCCGAGGAGGGCGCGGTCATCAAGACGGCCGGGATCGACCCGGAGCTGTTCCGGTTCGTCGGGCGGGCGGTGGTGACCGAATCCCAGGACGAGGCCGTGGAGCGGATCCTGTCGAAGCAGATCGAGCCGGGCGACGTCGTCGTCGTGCGCTACGAGGGGCCGGCCGGCGGGCCGGGCATGCAGGAGATGCTGTACCCGACGTCGTTCCTGAAGGGGACCGGGCTCGGAAAGGTGTGCGCGCTGATCACCGACGGGCGGTTCTCGGGCGGGTCGAGCGGGATCTCGGTTGGGCACATCTCGCCCGAGGCGGCCGCCGGCGGGGCGATCGGGCTCGTGGAGGACGGGGACGAGATCGAGATCGACGTCGAGGCCCGCGTGCTGCGGCTGAACGTGCCCGACGACGAACTGGCGGCCCGGCGGGCGAAGATGGCGGCGAGCGAGCACCCCTGGCAGCCGCGGGAGCGCGACCGGGTGATCCCGGCGTCCTTGCAGGCCTACGCTGCCATGGCGACATCGGCCTCGCGCGGGGCGGTGCGCGACGTGTCGCTGCTGCGGCGCTGAACCTGAACGGGGCTGAACCGGACCGAACCAGGCCGGCGGGCCGAGCTGCGCGGAGGGGGCGCGGGCCTACCATCCGCGCGCTCGTTCCTCGCGCGCTCCCGCCAGGCCCGCCACGGCCCGCGCCCCCTCCGCTCGGCCCGGCTACGGTGAGCCTCTCCGTTGGGCGATCGGGACGACCGGTAGCGCGGTAGTCACTGAAAGCGGTGACTTGAGGCGCGTGAGTCACCGAAATTGAGTCTTTGAATGCCTGTGTGCTTGCCCGGCGGGGGTCGCATCCCGTATAGTCACTGAATACGGTTGGTTAAGCGTCTTCAGTCACTAAAATCAGGCTCTTGGAGGGAAATCATGGCGCCTTCTCCTACTCCGCCGCCAGTACTCCGAGCGCTGGCGGGGGTCGGTGCGGACCTCAGGAGCTGGCGGCTTCTTAGCCGGCTGACGGCCGTCGAGGTAGCCGATCGGGCGGGCCTTCATCCGAACACGGTGCTCCGGCTCGAGGCCGGTGGCGGGGCGACGCTCGAGAACGTCCTCCGCGTCGCGCGTGCCCTGGGAATCCTGGAGACGGTCGTCAAGGCGTTCGACCCATACGAGACGGACCTCGGTCGCATGCGAGCCGATGAGCGGTTGCCGTCCCGGGTGCGCCACCGCAGGGCGTCATGATGGTCACGATCACGGTGCACACTGCCCTGGCCGGTGTCGAACATGTCGTCGGGACGTTGTTCTGTCACGCTCGACGCCGCGCTCAATCGGCCACCTTCGGCTACGACCCGCACTACCTGACCGCCCCGGCCGCGTACGGGATCGACCCGCAACTCGAACTCGCCCCAGGCCAATGGCACACCAGGGTCGGCGGGGCATGTTCGGTGCCCTCAGCGACTGTGCGCCCGATCGTTGGGGCCGCACCCTGCTCAAACGACAGGAGGCGGTCACTGCGAAGTCCGAGGGCCGACGCCCCCGCGAACTCACCGAGGCCGACTTTCTGCTCGGCGTGCGCGACGACCTGCGCCAAGGAGCCCTGAGGTTGACCGTGGGCGGCAGCGAATTTCTCGCGCAAAGCGACGTCGGCGTGCCCACGCTGACTGAGCTGCCGGAACTGCTCAACATTGCCGCCGACTACGAAAAGGATGACATCGGACTAGTCGAGATCCGCCGTCTGGTCGGCGCCGGCTCGTCCCTCGGCGGGACCCGGCCCAAGACGCATGTACGCGACCACGAAGGCCATCTCGCGATCGCGAAGTTTCCCAGCCGCAGCGACGAATGGGACGTCATGGCCTGGGAGAAGGTCGCCCTGGAACTCGCACGCGACGCCGGATCGGCGGTACCGCCAGCTCAACGAAAACGAGCCCCGAACTTATCTCGAACTCGCCGAGGCCATCGAGCTTCACTCCAACCGCGTCACGGAGGACCTGCACGAATTGTGGCGGCGCATCGTGTTCGGCGTTCTGATCCACAACACGGATGACCACCTTCGCAACCACGCGTTCCTTCGCGCCGGAGGGGGCTGGCGGCTCTCGCCGGCATTCGATCTGAATCCGAACCCGGACCCTGGCCCTCACGCGACAAGCGTGAGCGACTTCGATCCGGAGAACAGCCTCGACGCCGCGCTTGCCGTGGCGGAGTACTTCCGCCTCGACCGGAGGCCCGCCGCCGCGATCCTCGCAAGGGTGACGGCCGCCGTCCGGACCTGGCGCGATGTCGCCGGGGCGCATGGCCTGGATCGGCGTTCGATCGATCGGATGGAACCCGCGTTCGCCGGGGCCGGCGCCGGCTAGTTGCGCCGCCGCGTCCGTGCGCGGAGTCGAAGGGCATCACAAGCTTCGGCTAATCGCGATTTTCCGGCGGCCGGGTACCGAGAAGGGCTTCCCGTCGAGCACCGGGCGACGTATGACGCGCTCCTCGCCCGGGCCGACCGGGTGATTCGCCCGACCACGAGGAATCCACCCCCGGCGCCTACCTGGACGCCGGCCTCCGAATGCTCGCCGAGGCGGACGAACTGCTCGCCGTCTGGGACGGTCACCCGGCTCGCGGCCTCGGCGGCACCGCGACGTCGGGCCGACGTCGACAAGGTCCGCGCGGGTCGACGCCGCGCGGGAGCGGGGGCTGCCGGTCACCGTCGTCTGGCCGAGGGCGCGCGACGGCTCGTCGAGGCGTGCGCGCGGCGCGGCCTGCCGCATCAGGGCGCGATTCTGGTGCACCACTACAGCAACGCCGTCTTCGTACTGCCCGACGCCGACGTGGTGGTGCGCATCACCGCCGCCGAAGGCGCGGCGCGGGTGGTCGAGGCCTCCCAGGCGGTCATCCGACACCTCATCCGCGACCACGGCTTCCCGGCCACGGCCCCGTTGGACGACGCGCCGCCGGTATCCCTCCCGTCCGGGCTGGTGGCCGGGTTCTGGCGGTTCTACCCCCAGCCCGACGCCGAACGGCCGTTCTGCGCGGCCCACCTGGCGCGGCTCCTGCGCGACCTGCACGACGTGCTGGCTCCGCCGGTCGAGTTGCCCGCCTGGCGACCGTTGGCCACCCTGCTCGACGAATTGGCCCGTCGGGACCCGCAGCCGGTGCTGTCGGCCGTCGAGGCGGCCTGGTTGCGCGCGACGGCGTCGGCGGTCGCCGAGCGGGTCGAGGGCACCGACTGGCCGCTCGGGATCGGCCTGATTCACGGCGACGCCTGGGCGGGCAACCTGCTCTGGGACGGCTGCCGGTCGATCCTGGGGGACTGGGACGGCGTCGCGATCGGACCGCGCGAAGTGGACCTCATCCCGACCTGGTACGCTGTCCTCCGATTCGGGCGCCACCGGGCCTGGAGTTGCGAATTCGGAGCCGGCCCGTGTCGCCAGGTCGGCGGCCACATTGATCGCGCGTCTCGCCTCGTCGGCGTAGCCTGCGGCGTGTAGCGAGTGGGCGAGATCGACATTGAGCTGAGCCCCAGCCCGCAAATGCGAGGGATTCATACCGGCCAGCGCATACTGAAGCTCGACAATGGCATTTTCGTCCCCCAAGCGGGCCAGTGCAGCACCCCTCCACCTGGCGAGACTGTGTGCATCGAGGACCACATACGGCGCGCTCGGATCGTGCCCATCCAGTAGTGCCGCCGCTCGGTCGAAGTGCGCCATGCTCGCGGCCCACATCCCGAGGATGGCACTGATCTCACCTGCGACGCAGTGCAGCCACGAACTGACCGCCGCTGACGCGCGATTCGCTGCGATCGAAAGCGCATGGTTGGCAAGATCCATAGCGTTCCCGGCCTGGTCGACGTCGACAAGTACGTAGGCCTGCTGCGCGGTGGCATGCGCAAGATCATCAATGGTGGAACACTCGCGGCCGGCTTCCTTCGCCGCTTCGTGCCATCGCCAGGCCCCGCGCAGGTCCCCGCTGTCGAGGGATACCCAGCCCGCCAATGTCGCAGCGTCGCTGTAGGCGGTCGCCAACGCCTTCGGGTACCAGGTCGAATGCTATAGGTGTGAAGCGAGGAAAGCGTTTCCAGATGACCTTGAAGGGTGGTGCGGGTCGCCTCGGTCGGCTGGTTTGGATCGCCGGTCCGAATCTGTTCGGTGATTCGCGCGAGCGCTACCACATCTGCGGTCCGCACGGCTGATGCGCGGCGCAAGAAGGCAATTAAGTCGTCGGCCCCGTTATCAGGTCCGACTCGACCACGCGGGGTCGGGTAGAACCCCAACTCGGCGTCGGTGCCAACGCCGAGCACCGTCCGCAGAGCTTCGCGGTATTGCGCGTTCGGCCACCGCACGACGCCGCGCTCATGCCGTGCCACCGCATCTGCATCAAGGCATGGCTCACGATCGTTCGTGCGCCAGAGGTGCAGGTTGACCCGCTCGGCAAGTTCCGCACGGCTCATTGGGCGCGCCGCGTCGGCGGCGGAAGGTAATGCAAGTCGGCGACCTCGAAGCTTCTCGTTCGGGCTCGCCATCGCCGCCTCCCTGTACGTGCACTCTCTCGCTCGGGGACCGCGCGCAGCGCCCCGAAGCTCCAGTCTGCCGTCCTGACTGCCCATCCCATAGCCGCACGCGTCGAGAAGAGTGGGGAAATGTTCAACGATCGCCATGAGGCAGGCAGCCACCGGCTCATCATCGCGCCATTCCTGAACCGGATCCTGGTGCTGGCGCCCGGGTCGCGCCGGAGCGCTACCATCTCGGAATACGGCTACCGATCCCTTGCCTCTCTTCCCTCCGGCGCGCAGGCTCCGGACTGGTTTGCGGAGCTGGCTTCCCGGCATTTTTCCGTTGACCTTGCCGACGCACCGCTCACATCCGCTGTTCTGATCCGGCGGCCGGCCGATCTCGGATTCGTTCGGGCGTCGTACGAGTTGAACCTGGGATGCAACTACGATTGTGCGCATTGTTACCTCGGCGACAAGAAGTTCGGTGGACTCGAACTCGCCGATCGGTTCAGGTTGTTGGACATCCTCCGGGACGCCGGGGTCATTTTCATCCAGCTCACCGGAGGTGAGCTGCTGATCGACCCATGGTTCGTCGAGACATACGCGAGAGCCTTCGAGCTCGGCATGATGATTTCGGTCTCCTCGAATGGGTATCGACTCGGCAGCTCTCGTACTCTGAATCTTCTCAAGCGATACCCTGCCTATTCGATCGCACTCTCCGTCTACGGCGCCACGGCGCAGTCATACGACTCACTCACCGGTCGGCGGGGAGCCTTCCGACGTTTCATCGCCGGCATCGAGGCAGGCGTCTCCGCGGGTTTGCCGATCAAACTGAATATCATTGTCACAAAATCCAATGAACACGAGGTCGTGGCGATGGAGGACCTCGCGAGGTTGTTCGGGCTTCCGTTCCACACCTTCGGGAACATGTCCCCGACGGTCCAGGGCGGCGCCGCGCCGCTACTCGTTCAGTCGGCCGCTTGCGCGCGCGAGCGTGAGCCGTTCGCGGAATGCAACGCGGGGCGGACCTTTTCCACTGCGACCCGTTCGGCAACGCGATGATCTGCAAGGTTGCTCGCACGAGCAGCGTCGCGCTCGTGGATGAGGGCCTGCCGGGGCTCTTGCGTCTTGGCATGCTCGCAGACCAGCAGCTTGCGCGGACCGGCGTGTGTTCGGGGTGTCGTCTGATCGATAGGTGCTGGACCTGTCCCCCGTTGGCAAGGCAGTTCCGGGCATCCGGCGCGCCGCGTGGAATGTACTGCGAGGCGGGGAGGAGGTGATGTGACGATGGTGCTCGAACTCGTGGAAGACGTCGAAACCATCCTGGCCAGTGCGCACTGTGCGTGCGACGCCGGTGACGACAACCCCTACTAGCAGAAGTCGTCCGTCGGTCCCCGCCCGCTCCGACCGGGGACCGACGGGCCGATGAGGGAGCGGTGTGCCAACCTTCGCCGCCATGTTTGATGGCGTCCGTGTCGTGCCATATCTCCCGACACTGGGTCCGCTGCACCCCGACGAGGCAGCCCGCGCCGTGTGGTCCCAGGTGCTGTCGGTCAACGGCACGGGCCGGTTCCTGGCCTACGACAAGTCTTCGGTCTGGGGCGGCGTGAAGACACAGGAGGTGCTCGTCGACTCGGTCACTGAGTCGGTGACTGGCTGCCTGGTGCCGGTGCTCAACCGGCGCGGCGGGGGTCGCGTCGACGTGTTCGTCTATGGCGGCCCCGCTGAGCGGGGGAGCGTCGAACAGGTCGCACGCTCGTGTGCAGGTCGCGAGGATGCGCCTTCGCGCCTCGTCTGGTTCGGACAAGCCCCCGACCCGCGTGCGGCCAACACCGTTCGAATTCACCTCAGGACGTTCACCTCGGGTGATGTCCCCGCCCTTCCGACGCACGAGATCGGCTCACTCGACGGCGGAAGCGCCGGTGCCGCCGACCTTCTCGCGGCGTTCGGTGCCGAGGTGCGGGAGGGCTTCGGCTTCCTGGCCCGAAGGCTCGCCGAAGGCATCGACGACGGCCCGGTGCTCACGGTCAGTGAAGGACGACGGATTCTGGGCGCGATCGGGCCGATGCGCATCATCGACGACAGCGATGGCCGTCGGCGGCTCCTTGGACAATACTTCGCCGTCCTGCCGGAACGGCGAGGCGAAGGCATTGGTCGAAGCCTCTGGCGCGCCGGGATGCAGTGGGGCCATGGCAAGGGGGCAAACTATCAACTCCCCCAAACCGAACTCTGCAGCCCCTCCGACCGGCTCTGCACCTCCGAAGGGCTCACCGACCTCGGGCTCGTTCACTCGACCCGGAGCTGTTCCGGTTCGTCGGGCGGGCGGTGGTGACGGAGTCCAGGCCTACGCGGCCATGGCGACATCGGCCTCGCGCGGGGCGGTGCGCGACGTGTCGCTGCTGCGGCGCTGAGTCTGCGGGCGGCGCGGGACGTTTCCGCTCGTCCTGGCCACCCCGATGGGGCGCATGGCATACTGGATCTCGATGGGCAGCGCGATTCCGCGCGCCCTGCGTCGTGGAGTCCCCCGGATGTCATGCGGCGGACCCTGACCCGAGCCCCGAGAGGCCACTTCTTGAAGACCCTTGCCGACTTCGGCTTGCCCGCTGCTGCCGTCCGCGTGCTCGCGGACCAGGGCATCGTTACTCCGTTCCCGATCCAGACCGCCACTCTGCCCGACAGCTTGCGCGGTCGCGACGTGCTGGGGCGTGGCCGCACCGGCTCCGGCAAGACGCTCGCGTTCGCGTTGCCGGTGGTCAGCCGGCTCGCCGCCGCCGGCGGGCCGCGCCGGCCGCGGCGCCCCCGGGCGCTCGTGCTGTGCCCGACGCGCGAACTCGCCAACCAGATCAACGCCGTCATCGAGCCGCTCGGCCGGGCGCTCGGCCTGCGCACGACGACGATCTTCGGTGGCGTCGCCGAATCCCGTCAGATCGCGGCCCTCGCCGCCGGGGTTGACATCGCCATCGCCTGCCCGGGTCGCCTGGAGGACCTGCTCGGCCGGCGGCTCCTGACGCTCGACGGCGTGGAGGTCACCGTGCTCGACGAGGCCGACTTCATGGCCGATCTGGGCTTCCTGCCCGGCGTCAAGCGGATCATGGACCGCACGCCGAGGACGGGGCAACGGCTGCTGTTCTCCGCGACGCTCGACAACGGCGTCGACGAGTTGGTCAAGCGTTACCTCACCGACCCGGTGCGGCATTCGGTCGACGCCGCCGCCGCGCCGCCGCCGGAGATGACGCACCGCATCCTCGCCGTGCGGGACGCGGCGGCCAAGCAGGCCGTGGTGCACCAACTCGCCGCCGGCACCGGGCGCCGCGTGCTGTTCATGCGCACCAAGCATCAGGCCAAGAAGCTCGCCAAGCAGCTCACCGCGGCCGGGGTGCCCGCCGTCGACCTGCATGGCAACCTCGGCCAGGGCGCCCGCGAGCGGAACCTTGCAGCGTTCACCTCCGGCGCGGTGAAGGTCCTGGTCGCCACGGATATCGCCGCCCGTGGCATCCACGTGGACGACGTCGAACTCGTGGTCCACGTCGACCCGCCGGCTGAACACAAGGCCTACCTGCACCGCTCCGGGCGCACCGCCCGGGCGGGGTCGGCCGGCGTCGTCGTCACCGTGATGCTGCCCGAGCAGCGCGCGGACATGCGCGAACTCGCCCGCAAGGCGGGCATCGGCGCAAAGCCCGAGGCAACCGAGCCGGGATCGGCGACGGTCAGTGCGCTCGTCGGCGAGGTCGCCGCCCACGTGCGGCCCCAGCCGGTTTCGCCGCCGGCCGGTGGGCGGCGAGGAGCAGCCGGTGGGTCGCGGACGACGGCCGGAAGGCCGCGAACGGCGGCCGGCGGGTCGGCGTCGAGCGGCCCGCGGCCCGCGGCCCGTTCACACCCGGAGCCGGGCGGCGTCCGCAGGTCGGCGGGTGCCGGCCGGTCGGGGCATTCCGGGCGCCGTCGGCGCGCCGGCCGCCTGGCGGCCCGAATCGACGGCGCCGTCTGAGGTCGATCACCCGGCCGCTGCTAGGGAGCAGGTGAGCCGGCGCCGAGGGTGGTTGTGAGGCGGGCTTCCAGGTCCTGGACCGCGGCGTGGTGCTCAGTGGTGCCGTAGCGCGTCGATCAACTCGGCTCGGCGCATGGTGGAGCGGCCGGAGATGCCGAGGTCCGCGGCGCGCTCGCGCAACTGTTTGACCGTCCAGTCGTCGTAGCTGCCGGAGCTGCCGCCCTTGCGGCCCACCTCGGAGCGGGAGGACCGGGCCGCCGCATTGGCGATCCGGGCGGACTTCGACTTGGAGTTGCCCTCCTCGCGGAGCCGTTCGTAGAGCTTGGTGTCCTTGACCGAGGGTCCGGGGCTACGGCGCGGCATCATCGTCTCCTTGGGTGGCGTGGCGGTGCGGATGGTGTGGCGGCGGGGTGTGTCACGGCGGATCGGGGCCGGCGGCGCGTGCCGCCTTGCTTCCACGCTCGCGCGGGTTCGCCCGCCCGCAACTGGCGCGCGGAGTGTGCGCGCCGGCGGGTGACTGGTCGGTCGTCTCCGCCCCGGCCTGCGCCGACGGCCGCCCGTTCCTAGGCTCGATGCATGACGAGCACCGATGTTCGGAAGGGAACCCCCACTCCGCCCCCCGATCTCAAGCCCCGCTCCCGGCAGGTGACGGATGGGATCGAGGCGACGGCGTCGCGCGGGATGTTGCGGGCCGTCGGGATGGGCGACGGGGACTGGGGCAAGCCGCAGATCGGCGTCGCGAGCTCCTGGAACGAGATCACGCCGTGCAATCTGTCCCTGGACCGGCTGGCCAAGGCGGTCAAGGACGGCGTGCACGCCGCCGGCGGGTACCCGCTGGAGTTCGGCACCATCTCCGTCTCCGACGGGATCTCGATGGGTCACGAGGGGATGCACTTCTCGCTCGTCTCCCGGGACATCATCGCGGATTCGGTCGAGACGGTGATGCAGGCGGAGCGGCTCGACGGTTCCGTGCTGCTGGCCGGCTGCGACAAGTCGCTGCCGGGGATGCTGATGGCGGCGGCCCGCCTCGACCTGGCGAGCGTCTTCCTCTACGCCGGGTCGATCGCGCCGGGCTGGGTCAAGTACGAGGACGGCCGCGAGGAGTACGTGACGATCATCGACGCGTTCGAGGCGGTCGGGGCGTGTGCGCGCGGCCTGATGAGCGAGACCGATCGGGATCGGATCGAGCGGGCGATCTGCCCCGGCGAGGGCGCCTGCGGCGGGATGTACACCGCCAACACGATGGCGTCGGTGGCCGAGGCGATGGGGATGTCCGTGCCGGGCTCGGCGGCGCCGCCCTCGGCGGACCGGCGCCGAGACGCCTTCGCCCGCGCGTCGGGGGAGGCCGTCGTCGGGCTGCTGCGGGAGGGCATCACGGCCCGGGACATTATGACCAAGCCCGCCTTCGAGAACGCGATCGCCGTGGTGATGGCCTTCGGCGGGTCCACAAACGCGGTGCTGCACCTGCTCGCCATCGCGCATGAGGCGGAGGTGGAGTTGACCCTGGCGGACTTCGACCGGATCGGCGAGCGGGTGCCGCACCTGGGCAATCTGAAGCCGTTCGGCCGGTACGTGATGAACGACGTCGACCGGATCGGCGGGGTGCCGGTGGTCATGAAGGCCCTGCTCGACGCCGGGCTGCTGCACGGCGACGCGCTCACGGTGACCGGTCGCACCGTGGCGGAGAACCTGGCCGAACTCGCCCCGCCGGACCCCGACGGGCAGATCCTGCGCGCGCTCGACCGGCCGCTGCACCGCACCGGCGGCATCACCATTCTCGGCGGTTCCCTCGCTCCCGAAGGTGCGGTGGTGAAGTCCGCCGGCTTCGACGAGGACGTGGTCGAGGGCACCGCGCGGGTCTTCGAACGGGAGCGGGCCGCGCTCGACGCGCTGGAGGACGGAACGATCGTGGCGGGCGACGTCGTCGTGATCCGCTACGAGGGACCCAAGGGCGGGCCGGGGATGCGTGAGATGCTGGCCATCACCGGGGCGATCAAGGGCGCCGGCCTGGGCAAGTCCGTGTTGCTACTGACCGACGGCCGGTTCTCCGGCGGAACCACCGGGTTGTGCGTGGGGCACGTCGCGCCCGAGGCCGTCGACGGCGGGCCGATCGCCTTCGTCCGCGACGGGGACCGGATTCGGCTCGACGTCGCGGCCAAGCGGCTCGACCTGCTGGTGGACGACGCCGAACTCGCCGCCCGGCGCCTCGGCTGGGCGCCGCTGCCCACGCGATACACGCGCGGCGTGCTGGCCCGATATACGAAGCTGGTCCAGTCCGCCTCGCGGGGCGCGATCTTGGCGTAGCCGAGGGTTGAGGAGTGCGTGATCGGAAGGTAGCGATTGCGGGAGCGATTCCGATCCGCGGGCCTCGGCCCGGCATGATGGGCACATGATGCAGATTGTGTCCCGTTCGGTGCTCATGCGGTTCGGCGCGGGCGCGCTCCTGGCCGGTGGCCTCGCGGTCGGCGCGGCGGGTTGCTCAGGCGGCGACGGGATCAAGACCCTGACCGAGGGCAAGGTGCGAGCCCTCGTCGCGACGTCGTCCGGCGGGGCGGGCAAGGTGAGCCTGGCCGGGCGACTCGCCGTGAACGACGCCGGTTGCCTCGCCATCGCGACGGCGGACGGGCGGGTCCTGCCGGTCGTCTGGCCCAAAGGCAGCGCCCTCGCCGAGGAGGGCGGCCTGGTCTCGCCCGATGGCGACCTCATCGCCGTCGGCGGCCACCTGAGCGCCGACGGTGGCCCGCCGGCCGCCGGGCCCGGCGAGGCGAAGCCGTGCCTGGCCGCGGGTGCGGACGAGGTGTTTCGGGCCGGGGTGGTCCGGCCGGCGATCGTCGACTGACGCCCGACTGAGCGGCGACTGAGCGGCGACTGACCAGCGACTGACCGGCGACTGACCGGCGACTGACCTGCGCAGCCCGGGACCGGCGCCCGCCGGCATGGCCGGGCAGGTGCGGGCACCGACCCGGGCGGGAAGTATGCACCGGGGAGAGGAGTCACGCCATGAGTGACGCGATCACCGCCGGGCAGTTCCACGACTTCGCGGGGGTCGAGGACTGGCGGGTGCTCCTGAGCGCCGCGCAGACGCAGTTCCGCACCGGCTCCTTCGCGGCCGGGTTGGAGTTTGTGGACGCCATCGGTGCACTGGCCGACGCCGCGGACCACCACCCGGACATCGACCTGCGGTATGCGTCGGTGACGGTCCGGCTCAGTTCGCACGACGTCCATGGGCTGAGCCGGCGCGACGTCGCACTCGCCCGGCAGATCTCGACGGCGGCCCGGGACCTCGACCTCCCGGCGGACCCATCCGCGGTGCAGGCCCTCCAGGTGGCGATCGACGCGTTGGTCGGCCCGGACGTGCAGCCATTCTGGCGGGCCGTGCTGGACTACCGCGAGGGCCCGCCGCAGGAGCCGGCGCCGGAGCTGTCGGACCCGGAGGGCCGGGCGCCGTCGTTCTGGTTCCAGCAGATGGAGGCCCCCCGCCCGCAGCGCAATCGGATTCACCTGGACGTCACCGTGCCACACGATGTCGCTGAGGCGCGGGTGGCCGCCGCCATCGCGGCAGGCGGGCACTTGGTCTCCTCCGATCGTGCGCCCGCCCTATGGGTCCTGGCCGATGCCGAGGGCAACGAGGCCTGCGTCTGCACCTGGCAAGCGGTGAGTCGAGAATCGACGGACGGTGTGATTTCCCATCGCCCTTGAGTTACGCTTGCCCCTGAATGTGAGTTTTCTGCGCAGGTCGGATCTGTGGCCTGCTGAATCACCGCGTGTCGTCTCGGTAGCGTGCGGAGTCTTGTGACAAGGGGGCCACACGGATGCTCCGGGTGACGGTGCGCGGGCAGGGGATTCCGCAGGTCGTGATCGGATCGGGCGAGGTGCTGGCGTTCGGCCGGGCGCCGGATGGCGCGTTGCCGGCCGATGATGTGGATGCGCAATTGCGCTTCACCGTGCTTGCCCTGCCGCGGGTGGCGTCCCACGTCTCCCGGCTGACGGGCGAGATCGCCGTGAGCGGGGAGGTGGTCCGGCTGCGCTGGCGGGGCACAACGGAGGCCCAGTTGTCCAGCCTCTTCGACGCCCCCGGCGGGGCGCGCCGGGTGGCGCTGAGCCAGCACATGACGGCGCTGCTGGACGAGGGCGAGAACACGATCGTGATCCTGCGTGGCCGGCGGACCGGGGGCACGTACGCGGACCTGATTCTGTCCGTCGATGTGGAGGTGGTCGAGGCCGGTCCGGTGGAGGCGGCCTCGGTCGCCGACCCCGAGGGCGTGCCGACGGCGCCGGCCCCCGCGCTGGAGCGCTGGTCGCGGGAATGGTACGTCGCCCTTGCCCTGGCCGAGCCCTGGCTGACGGGTGGCGACGACTACCCCCGCCCGGCGTCGAACCGCGAAATCTACGAACGCATTCTGGCCTGGCGCGGTCATGCCTGGAATCTCGAGCGCAGCCAGCGGGTCGACGACGCGATCCGCGCGGTGGCGCGGCTCGCCTTCGGGTCGGACGATCCCTTCGGCCGCGGCGTCGGCCGGGTGCAGAACGCGCGGTTCTCCGTCGGACGCCGGGCGGCGGAGGTGCAACTCGTGACGGCGGCGGACCTGGCGGCGGTGCGGATGGCGCAGACCCGGGGTGCCGGACTGAACCCGGAACGTTCCGGAACCCAGGGCTTGGGGGCACCCCGAGACCATGCGTAGCCTCGAGATCCGAAGGACTTGTCCGGCTGTGGGAGAGTAGTCCGATCAGCGACGATTGGGCGCCTGGGTGGGAGGTGTGCGGTGGGTCGGCCACGCTGGTTGCGGTTCCGCTCCGAGCGGGGTGCGGTGGAGGTCGGCGTGGCCGTGGCGGCCGGCGCCCTGGTGCTCGGCGTGGTCGCCGGCAACGGAATGGTGTCGACGGCGTTGTCGGTGGCGGCCGACTCGATCTGGTTGCCCCAGCCGGACACCGGACAGGTGACCGAACTCGATCCTGCGACCGGGCAACTCAACCAGCGGCTCGATGTCACCGATCCGGGTGCCATGCGGCTGGTGCAGCGCGATGGCTTCCTGTTCGTCCGGGGGGCGGGCGGGGACGTTTCCTCGATCGACCTCGCGTCCCTGTTGCGCTCCGGCCGCACGCAACTCGACGAGGACCACGACGTCCGCGTGCTCGCCGGCGGCGGCCTGGTGGTGCTCGCGAACCTGACCGAGGGGCTGCTGCGGGTGGTCGACCCGGTCACGCTCGCCGACCGGGGCCGGGCCTACCGGGCCGAGCTGACGGATGCGACGATCGACCGCGCCGGCACCGTCTGGGCCGTTGAGGCTGCGGCGGTGGTCGAGTTGCGGTGGAGCGTGGCCGACCGTCGGCTGACCATCCGGGATCGCCACCGGATCGGCGGGGTCGGCGCCCACACGAGACTTGTCCCGCACCAGCGCGGGGTGACGGTCTTCGCGCCCGACGGCGACGCCGTCGTCCAACTCGGTACGGACCGGGTCCTCGCCGCGAGCGTCGACCTGGCCGACGGCGTCGTGCCCGCGGAGTACGCCCCGGACGATCTCGTCCCCGCATCGATGCCGAAGGCCGGCGCGGTGGCGCTGGTCTCGCGCTCCGAGGTCATCCGGGTGGACGTGCGTCCGCTCGCCTGCCCGCGGCCCGGCGCGCCGGCGGTGCTCGGGGACCGGGTGTACGTGCCGTGCGGCTCGGGCCGGGTGATCGTGCTCGGCCGGGACGGGAAGCAGGCGGCGAAGCCTCTGGTCGTGGCCGGCGGCGGCGAGGTGACGCTCGTGGCCGATGCCGGTCACCTCGTGGTGCTCGCCGGCAACGGCCGGGCGGCGCTCGTGGTGAGCCGCGACGGCAGCGTGCGGGCGGTCGGAATCGCGGGCGCGGGGTCGAAGTCGGGCGGCTCGGGCTCGGGCGGTTCGGGTTCGGGTGGCTCGGGTTCGGGCGGCTCGGGGGGTTCATCGACGGCGCCGGGTGGTGGGATCTCGGCCGGGCCGGTGCGCCCGGGCGGGACCGCGACCACCCGGCCGCCGGGCCCGGGGGGGAAGACTCCCGGCGAACCGGGACCGACCCGTCCGGGCGGCGCGTCGACCACCCCGCCGGTGGCGCCGCCGGTCGCCCCGCCGGTGACGCCGCCGGTCGCCCCGCCGGTGACGCACGGCGCGCCCGGCGACGTGGCGGCCACCCGCACGTCCGCCACCGAGATCGCGAGCACCTGGCGCGTGACTTGGACCGCCGCGAAGCCGGCGCCGGCGAAGTACATCGTGTCGGCGACCGGGGCGGCCGACGTCACGGTCGGCGGCACGGTCGGCGCCGCGACCCTGCCCGGCGTGCCGTGCGGGACCGCCCCGCTCGTGACCGTGATCGCGGTCTATGCGGACGGCTTCCGCGGCAATGCGAACACCGAGATCACCACGCCGGCCTGTCGCCCCACACCGGCCACGGACGTGTTCGCGAAGGCGGTGAATCCGCGCAAGGAGGGGGACACCTGGTATCGGGACGTCGAACTCACCTGGACCGCGCCGACGTCCGGGGCGGACAGCTTGGTGGTGAAACACATCTGGCGCGGGGCGGTCTGGGAGGAGTTCGAGATCGCGGGGAACAAGACCCGGCATGTGTTCCTGCGGGACCGGATCGTCGACAACCCCCACGAGGGGGACGACACATTTCAAATCGTGACCAAACTGAACGGCCAGGAGGTCACGTCGGCCGGCATGAACCTGACCTCGTGCGACCCGATCTGCCCGTGATCGCCGCGCCCACCCGATGGTCGATCGGAGGACCATGACCGCCGCTACCCCAGCGACCGCCGCCGGCCCGAGCGGTGCCCCCGATCCGCCGAGCGCGGCGGAGATCGCCGCCTTCCGGGTGTTGCACGGCGAGGTCGTTTCCGCCGTCGAGCGGGCCGTGCGGGGCAAGCGCCCCGCCGTCGAACTGGTCGTCGGTGCGCTGTTCGCCGGTGGCCACGTCCTGGTCGAGGACGTTCCCGGCACCGGAAAGACGACGCTGGCCCGGGCGTTGGCCGTCGCCCTCGGCTGCGATTCGCGCCGGATCCAGTTCACCCCCGACCTGCTCCCGAGCGACGTGACGGGAACCACCGTCTTCGAGCCCGGCAGCGGTTCGGTAACCTTCCGGCCCGGGCCGGTCTTCACGAACGTCCTGCTCGCCGACGAGATCAACCGGGCGGCCGCGAAGACCCAGTCGGCGCTGCTGGAGGTGATGGCGGAGCGGACGGTGACGGTGGACGGCGTCGGGCACCCGGTGCCGGAACCGTTCCTGGTCGTCGCCACCCAGAACCCGATCGACCTCGACGGGACGTACCGGCTGCCGGAGGCGCAGACCGACCGGTTCCTGGTCCGGATCTCGCTCGGCTACCCGGATGCCGACCACGAGATCGAGGTGCTGAGGCCGGGCAGCGGCGCGGGGGTGGTGGCGGACGTCCCGGTGGTCGCCACGCCGGCGCAGGTCGCCCGGGCCCGGCACCTGCTGCGTCGGGTCTACGTCGCCGAACCGATCCTGCGCTACGTGCGCGAGTTGGGGGCGGCGACCCGGGCGGATGCCCGGCTCCGGCTCGGGGCAAGCACGCGGGCGCTGCTCGGGATCGTCGCGGCGGCACAGGTGGGTGCGGCGGTCGCGGGCCGGCATTACGTGGTGCCGAGCGACGTGCAGCGGGTGGTGGTGCCGGTGCTGGGGCACCGCCTGCTGGCCACCCGGGAGAGCGAACTCGCCGGCCTGAGTCCGGTGGAGATCGCGGCCGAATTGGCTGCTTCGATCGAGGCGCCCCAACCTCTCCCGGCATGACCGGGCGCGGCGCGCGGGGCCTGCGGCTGTTGCGCCCCGGCGCGGCGCTGGCCGCAACGGCCGGCGCCGTGGGGGCGATCGGCGCCGGCGCGCACTACCGGGTGCTGATCGGGCTGGGGCTGGCGCTCGCGGCATTCCTCGCGATCGGCGTGACCGGCGTCGTGGTGCCGGTGCCGATCACGGTGGCCCGCACCGTGGCGCCCGCGCGGCTGCCGCGGCTGGACTCGTGTACGGCCACGGTGGTCGTGACCAACGGGTCCCGGTGGCGAACGCTCGACCTCGACGGGCACGACCGGATCGACGGCGTCCCGGTGGACTTCGCCGTCCATCGGCTCGGTCCGGGGGAGCGGCGCACGATCACCGTGACGCTCCCGACTCGGCGGCGCGGCGAGGTGCGCTTCGGTCCGCTGACCGTGCGCCGGCGGTCGCTCGGCGGGATCGCGGCCGTGCATCGGGAGTACGGGGACCGGGCGACGGTGCTGGTCGATGCCCGGATCCTCGACGCCTGGCGGCTGCCGGTGGGGGCCCGGCGGGGTCGGGTGGGCGCCGTCGAGCGGGCCGAGCGCGGGGGCACCGACCTGGTTGGACTGCGTGAGTACGTGCTGGGCGACGACCTGCGCCGGCTACATTGGGCGACCTCCGCGCGCCGCGGGCATCCGATGGTCCGCGAGGACGCGGACCCGGCGTCGGCCCGCCTGACCGTCGTGTTGGACGACGATCCGGACCATTACGTGGGTGACGGTTTCGAGGAGGCCGTCGACGTCGCCGCCTCCCTCCTGGACACGGCCGTCCGCGCGCAGAGCCCGGCGCGGCTCGTCCGTGCCGATGGGACGTCCGTGCTCCGGTTGGACGGGGGGCGGGCGCCGGGCATCGGCCTGGACCGCGCCGCCCGGGATGTGCTCGCCACCCTCACCGGCCGCGCGGCGGCCGGCCCGGCCGACCTCGGGCACCACGACGTGCTGGTCGCCGTGGTGGGTGCGTCCGCGCCGGTCGAGCGGTACGGCGCTGCGGCCCGGCGGTCGGCGGTGGGGCTGCTGGCGGTGGTCGACCCCGAGCCGGAGCGGACGGTCGCGGCACAGGGTTTGGTGGCGGTGCTGCGGGGCTCGAGCGCCGACGAGTTGCTGGCGGCCTGGCGGGCGGTGGTGCGGGGATGAGCGGGATCCGGTGGGGGCGGCTGGGCTGGTCGGGGCTCGCCCTGCTGGTCGCGGGCGTCCCCTGCGCACAGGTGTATCGGGGGTTTGCGGCGGCGGCGATGCCGGCCGGTTGCATCGCGGCGGCGTACGGTCTGGTGATCCTCGGCACTCTGGTCCGGCTGCCGCGGTGGTTGATCGGCGTCGGCAGCCCGCTCCTCGCGCTCGGCCTCGGGGTCGCTGTAGCCCGGGCGGGCGGCGAGCAGGCGAATCCGGCCGCGATCGGCGGCGGGTCGGCGGGTGCCGGTCGGCCGATCGACGCCGTGGCGCGGCTGCTGACCGCACCGATCCCGGCCGAGCCGACGCCGGACTTGCTCGCCCCCGTCGCGGTCCTGGTCTGGATCGTTGCCGGCTGGGTCGCGCTCGCCGGGACCCGGCCGGCGGGCGGGTCGGCGCCGGCGGGCGGGTCGGCGCCGGGTTTGGTGGCGACGCTGGTCGGCGCGGCGGTGCTGCATGTGGCCGCCGCCTTCCTGACGGGGGGCCGGGCGGACCCCGCACGGGGCGGCGGCGGCGGCAACGCTGATCGTCGTCGCGGCTGGGTGGGTGGCCGCGGTCGATCGGCCGCGCGGCTCGCCGCGGCGGCGGGTCGGTGCCCTGGCGGGCGTGCTCGCCGCGGCGACCCTCGTGCCGGCCGCTGCGGCCCTGCCGATCGGCGACCCGTTCGAGCTGCGGACCCTCGTCGACCAGCCGATCCGCAGCGCCGAGGTCGAGAACCCGGTGGCGCTGGCGCGGGCCTGGAGTGCGCTGGACGGCGTGACCGCGTTCCGGCTCCAACCCGCCGCGGGGCGCCGGCTGCCCGACCGGATCGCGATCGCCGTCCTGCCCGACTACGACGGCGTGGGGTGGTCGCTCGCCGGCCGGCGGCTGAGCCCGCCCGGCACCGCGCCCTCGCCCGATCTGCCCCCGGGGCCGCACCAGGTTGGTTATGACTTCACGATCGAACTCGGCGACCTCGGTGACCTGGGCGCGCGCTGGCTGCCGGCGGCGGGCCGCCCGAGCGCGCTGACCGGGCGGCCGGCCGCGGTGGTCGACGCCGACACCGGTTCGGTGCTGGCGACCGAACCGGTCACCCCCGGCCTGCGCTACCGCCTGGTGACCGAGGCCGACGGGCCGCGACCGGGGGACCTGGCCGCCGCGGTCCCGCCCCGGGCGGCGGAGTCGGCGCGCTACCTCGACTTGCCGCGGTTCACTGAGGTGTCGGCCCGCCTCGGGATCGATCTGCGCGCGGTGGCCTACCGAGCGCTGGCGGGTCGGACGAGTTCCTGGGCGCAGGTCCTGCGGCTGGCCGACTTCGTGCGCGCCGGCGGCGCGGTGGACCCGGCGGCGCCCGGTGGCTCGTCCTACCGCCGCATCGCCGAATTCCTCGACGGGGCCGACGGCGTGCGGTCCGGCGGCACCGAGCAGTACGCAAGCGCGTTCGCCGTGCTCGCCCGGGCGGTCGGGATCCCGAGCCGGGTTGTGGTCGGCTTTGTCGTCCCGCCGGGTGGCGGGCCGGTGGACGTGCCGGCGTCGGTGGTCCGAATGTGGGCCCAGGTGTATCTCGCCGGCGCCGGCTGGGTCGCCATTGACCCGGCGCCGGACGCCCCGGCGATCTCTACCCGAACGCCGTCGGACGACCCGACCCAGCCCGTCGAACCGCGGGAGTCGGCGGCGTCGACGCCCGCCGGCCCCGACCGGCCCGTTGCCCGGTCGGCGTCGGCCCCCGAGCGGGGCGCCGACGCCGCCGCGCTGGGTCTCGTGGCCGCTCTCGCCCTCGTCGCCGTGGGCGCCGCGCTCGGCGCGGCGCGGCGCGTTCGGG
>JAVBMU010000020.1:0-15822 GCA_031552185.1 Cellulomonadaceae bacterium
ACGCCGCCGCGCGGGGCCCGCGGGCCGGCGCCGGGTCAGGCGGCCGACCAGTGGCTGGGGCGGGCCGGTCGGGGCGGCAGCGCCGTCCGGGTGTCGCCGCGGG
Organism: Cellulomonadaceae bacterium; assembly: GCA_031552185.1. Lineage (GTDB taxonomy): Bacteria > Actinomycetota > Actinomycetes > Actinomycetales > Cellulomonadaceae > JAVBMU01. The sequence goes on from JAVBMU010000020.1 coordinate 104, forward strand.
CGGCCGCCACCTGTGGCGAGGTCAGGAAGAGGGTGTCGCGCAGGTCCGCGCCCCGCAGGTCCGCGCCGCGCAAATCGGCGCCGAGGAGCGTGGCGCCGCGCAGATCGGCCGCCCGCAGGTCGGCCCCGAGGAGGAGGGCGCCGAGGAACTGCGTCCCGCGCAGATCCGCCCCCCGCAGCCGCGCGCCGGCGAGATCCGCCCGGGTCCGGTCCCGCTTCCCGGGCAGGCGCCAGCGGCGTCGCGCCTCGGCCCGGACCGCGTCGGCGGCAGCGAAGAGCACCGGTGCGATTCGGGTGCGCTGTGCGTCGACGTCCACCCGCGCCACCTCGTCCGCCGGCAGGCCGGCGAGCCGGTGGGTTTGCGCCGCGAGGTTGCGGGCTGCGGCGTGGAAGGCGACCGCCGCCGGGCAGTCGAGGATGTCGGCGAGGTGCCACGCCAACTCGTGGAGTTTGCGCACGACGTCGAACATCGCGAACTGGGCCGGCGCGGCGTCGGGCCGTTGTCGCCAATCCCGGCCGGCGAACGCCGCGGCTACCCGCTGCCCCGCGCCGAAGCAGTCGAAGACGCCGCAGCCGACGTAGCCACGCGCCTCCAACTCGGTGTGGATCGAGCACCGGAAATCCCCGGCGAGGTGCGGGCAGGGCGTCCCGGCGGCCTTATGGACGGGGAAATCCGCCGATCGGGTGAACGGCAGCGCCACGCAACACAGTCCCGTGCAGCGCGAGCAGTCCGCCCGCAGGTGCGCCCGATCGTCGGTGGAAGCCACCTCACCACCGTAGCCCTCGGGGCCCGGCGCAAAACCCGGCCGAGTGGTTGGCGCGTGAGTGGGTGGCGGGTGAGTGGTTGGCGGGTGAGTGGTTGGCGGGTGGCGGGTGGATGGCCGAGGTTGTTCGCATCAGCCGACAATTCGCGAATCAGTCACTAGGGTGGTGTCACCCACTCGACCGAGGAGCACTGATGCCGGACTACGCCGCGGACCTTCACCTCGTCAGTCGAACGGTCCGCGCCGGCACGCTCCCGGCCGGGCCCGCGAGCGTCGTGACTCTCGTCCGCGGCTACCCGCAGGCACCGGCCGAGGTGTGGGACGCGGTGACGAACCCGGACCGGATCGGCCAGTGGTTCCTGCCGATCTCGGGGGACCTGCGGCCCGGCGGCGCCTACCAGATGGAAGGCAACGCGGGCGGCGAGATCCGGGCGTGCGAGCCGTCGTCGCGGCTGCAGGTCACCTGGATCTTCGGCGAGCCGCCGAGCGAACTCGACTCGTCCCTCGTCGAACTCCGGCTCGAACCGGCGGTCGACGGCGGTACCCAGCTCACTCTCGACCACGCCGCGGCCCTGATTCCGGCGCAGATGTGGGACCGGTACGGACCCGGCGCGGTCGGCGTCGGATGGGACACGGCCCTGCTCGGGCTGGCAATGCACCTGCGCGGGGAGGACCGCGGGCACCCGGACGAACTCATGACGAGCCCCGCGATGCGCGCGTTCATGACAGGCAGCAGCGAGGCGTGGGGGCTCGCCTACGCCGCGTCCGGCGCGGACCCGGACGCCGTCGCCCGCGCGGTCGCGGGCACCACTGCCGCCTACGTGCCGCCACCGGAAGGCTGAGGCGCGCGGCGGCGCTGCCGCCGGAGTGCGATCGACCCGGGCGGCCGGCCTCAGTTCGGGTACGCGACCCCCGTCGTGGCATGGCAGCGGTATCCGTTCGGGACCTTGTCGAGGTACTGCTGGTGGTATTCCTCGGCGTAGTAGAACGGGCCGGCCTCGACGGCCGGGCGCAGTTCGGTGGTGATCGGGTCGTACCCCTTCGCCGCGAGCACCTCACCGTAGCGGGCGGCGGTCGCCCGGGCGGCGCTCGCCTGTTTGGGCGTGGTCCAGTAGACCGCCGAGCGGTACTGGGTCCCGACGTCGTTGCCCTGGCGGTACCCCGAGGTCGGGTCGTGCCGCTCCCAGAAGGTTCGCAGCAGCGCTTCCTCGTCGACGACGCCGGGGTCGTAGGCGACGAGTGCGGTCTCCGCGTGCCCGGTCCGGGCGGTGCAGACCTCCTCGTAGGTCGGGTTCGGCGTCGTGCCGCCCATGTAGCCGACGGCGGAGCTGACCACCCCCGGGACCTGCCAGAAGATTTCCTCCGCGCCCCAGAAGCAGCCCATCGCGAGGTACAGCACCCGGGTGCCGGCCGGCCACGGACCCATGATCGGGGTGCCGAGCACGGTGTGGGGGGCCGGGTCCCGCAGGATGGGGGCCGAGCGGCCCGGCAGGGCGTCCTCGGGCGCGACCATGACGGTTTTGGCGCCGCGGCCGAAGAAGGCGTCGAGGATCGAGTTCATGGGGGCCTCCGTTCTCGCCGCCGCTGCCGGCCGGCTGGGTGACGTCGGTGCGGATTGCGGCGACGCCCACGAGAACGCGCCCGGGGGCGGCGGTGTTCCCGGGTGTCCCGCCCGGGTCGGGGGTCGGGTGAGTCTCCCGGCCGCGGCGCACCGCATAGGGTGGGCACGTGGCTACCAAGCGCAGGAGAGCGGGCGGTTCGCCGGAACCGACGGATCGGGCGGTGGGGCAGACCACGGCCGCGAATGGGCCGGTCGCGGCCGTCGGCCTCGGCGCCACCCCGGCAATCGACGGCCGACCCACCCGGCGACCCGCCACGGGCACGGCCGGCGGCGCCGAAGCCGCGCCCGCCGCCGGCGGCGCCGAAGCCGCGCCGGGCAAGACCGCGGGAGTGGCGGCCCTGCCGCCGGCCGTGCGCACCGCGGGCGCCTGGTCCTGGCATGCCATCCTCATCGCGTTGGCGGTTGCCGGCGCAGTATGGGTGGCCGGGGCGCTCGAGGTCATCCTCGTGCCGATCGCGGTGGCGCTGCTGTTCACGGTCCTGCTGACTCCGGTGAAGCGGTTCGCGCGGCGCTTCCTGCGGTTCGGTGACGGCCTGGCCGCGGGCTTTTCGCTCGCGGTGCTGGTCCTGGTCGTCGGCGGGCTCATCGCCCTCGCCGGCCGGTCGATCACGCGCGGCTTCCGTGATCTGCAGGGGCAGGCCGCGGAGGGGTTCGACACCTTCGTGAACTGGCTGGCCGACGGCCCGCTCAAGCTCGACTCCGACCGCATCACGCAGTACACGGATTCGCTGTCCAACGCCGTCTCGGACAATCAGAGCACGTTGATCTCCGGTGCCGTCGGGGCGGCGACGACGGTGTCGCACTTCTTTGCCGGCACGCTGATCGCGCTGTTCTGCACCTTCTTCTTCCTGCACGACGGACGGCGGATCTGGTCCTGGCTGGTCGGCCTGCTTCCGGCCCGCAGCCGCGATCGGGTCCACCAGGCGGGCCGGCGCGGGCTGGTCACTCTCTCCGCGTACGTGCGGACGCAGATCCTGGTGGCATTCGTCGACGCCGTCGGGATCGGGATCGGCGCGGCGATCCTGCGGGTCCCGCTCGCCCTGCCGCTGGCGATCCTCGTGTTCGTCGGCTCGTTCGTGCCGATCGTGGGTGCGGTGGTTACCGGCGCGATCGCCGTGCTCGTGGCGCTGGTCGCCAACGGCTGGGTTTCGGCGCTGCTGATGCTCGGCGTCGTGCTATTGGTGCAGCAGGTCGAGAGCCACGGGTTGCAGCCGTTCCTGATGGGGCACGCTGTCTCGCTGCACCCGGTCGCGGTGCTGCTCGTGGTCGCGGCCGGCAGCTTTGCCGCGGGGATCGTGGGCGCCTTGTTCGCCGTGCCGCTCGCCGCGGTGCTGAACACGGTGATTCTGTACCTCAACGGGCATGACAAGTTCCCCGAACTCGGCACGGGGGACAAGATCATCGCCCGGGCCCGCCCGGCCCCGGCCCCGGCGGTGGCCGCGGCCGAGTCGGACGTCGGCGGCGCCGGGTGAGCGGACCGTCGGGGGTCGATGTGACCACGCCCGCGCGTCTCGACCTGCCCGTCACCGCGGACGACGTGCTCGCGGCCGCCCGGTTGCTCGACGGCGTCGCCCGGCTCACCCCGGTCGAGCCGAGCCGGGTGCTCGGCTCGACCGTCGGCGCGCCGGTCTGGTTCAAGTGCGAGAACTTGCAGCGCACCGGGTCCTTCAAGGCTCGCGGCGCGTTCGTGCGGATGGTGCGGCTGTCGGCGGCGGAACGCGCCCGCGGGGTGGTCGCCGCGAGCGCCGGAAACCATGCCCAGGGGGTGGCGCTCGCGGCCGGCAGCTTGGGCATCGACGCCACGATCTTCATGCCCACGGACGCTGCCCTGCCCAAGGTCGACGCCACCCGCGGCTACGGCGCCCGCGTGGTCCTCGTCGGGGACGACGTCGACGGCGCCCTCCTGGCCGCCGAGGACGAATCGCGCCGCACGGGCGCGGTACTTGTGCATCCGTTCGACCACCCCGATGTCATCGCCGGCCAGGGCACAATCGCCACTGAGATCCTCACCCAGGTGCCCGATGTCGCCACGGTCGTCGCGCCGCTGGGCGGCGGTGGCCTGGTGGCCGGCCTCGCCTGCGCGTTCGCCGGCCTCGCGCCGCAGGTGCGGGTGGTGGGGGTACAGGCCCGCGCCGCCGCGGCGTATCCGGCGTCGCTCGCGGCCGGGGTCCCGACCACGGCCGGCCTGGGCGCGACGATGGCCGACGGCATCGCCGTCGCGACGCCGGGCGCCCTCGCGTTCGAGATCATCCGCGCGCTCGGGGTCGACGTCGTGACCGTGAGCGAGGAGGAGATCTCGCGGTCGCTGTTGTGGTTGGCCGAGCGGGCGAAGCTCGTCGTCGAACCGGCCGCCGCGGCGGCCGCGGCGGCGCTGCGGCCCGGCGACCTCGGCGCGGCGGGCCCGGTCGTCGTTGTCCTCTCCGGGGGCAATATCGACCCGCTCGTGCTGATGCGGGTGATTCGGCACGGCCTGGCGGCGGCGGGACGGTACGTGCAGTTGCAGGTTCGGCTCAGCGACCGGCCCGGGGCGCTCGCCGAGCTGCTCGACGTCGTCGCCGCGGCCCGGGGCAACATCGTGCACCTGCACCACGACCGCACGGATGTGGGCCTGGGGGTGGGCGAGGCGTGGATCCGGATGCAGGTCGAGGCCAAGGGGCCGGACCACTGCCGCCAGATCGTCGACCGCCTGCGGGACCGCGGCTACCTGGTGCAGACCGGGCGCTGACGACCGCGCGCTGACGACGACCGCGCGCTGCCGACGACCGCGCGCCGCCGGCCGGCCCGGCGGCGCGCGGATCGATGCTCGGTTCGGTCAGTCCCGGCCGGCTCAACTCTCGTACGGCTTGGCGGCGACGATCTCCACTGAGATCTGCTTGCCGCTGGGCGCGGTGTAGCTCACGGTGTCGCCGACGGACTTGCCGTTAATCGCCGCGCCCAGGGGCGACGTCGGTGAGAAGACATCGAGGTCCGTCGTGTCGGCCATCTCCCGCGAGCCCAGCAGGAACTGCATCTCATCCCCGGCGACGATCGCAGTCACGCGCATCCCCGGCTCGACCATCCCGTCATCGGGCGGCGAGCCGACCTTCACGTGCCGCAGCTTCTCGTTGAGTTCGCGGATCCGCGCCTCCAGCTTGGCCTGCTCCTCGCGGGCCGCGTGGTAACCACCGTTCTCGCGCAAGTCCCCCTCGTTGCGCGCGGCGGCGATCTTCTCGGCGATCTCCGTGCGGCCGGGCCCGGTCAGGTAGGCGAGCTCGGTCTGAAGCCGCTCGAAGGCCTCCTGGGTCAACCAGATGACGGGCGTATCGGTCACGGTTCGCTCCTTCCACGTCGACGTACGCGAACCCCGCGGTCGCTCGGATCGGGAGTCCGTGGCTGGCCGCGGTCCTACCCCGGTCGCATCGGCTGCCGGGCACAGCGGTTGCGGCTCGCTCCGCGCAGGAGGCGCCGGCGACGCCGCACGCCGTCCTGGCCCGGCGCCTCCTGCACTCTGCGAGGCAAAAAATCAGGCTACCAAACCGTGGGCTTTTCGTGGAGTCCGCACCGGTGCTGATCTGCTCTATTCGCCCGGTCCCGCCGCGGGCCGGCAATCGTGGACGACGCCGGTCACCGCCCGCTGCGACGTCGCCACCCGGGCCGTGTAGCGGGCGGCGCGGCGCTGGGCCGGGCCGACCGTCACCTCGCGGCTGCCGACCTGGGCGAAGTCGGCCGCGAGTGCCTCCAGTCGGCAGACGGCGCGTTCGCCCGGAGGCTGCTCGACCTCGAACGTCACCGCCACCGCCTCGGGGCCGAGCACGCGGAATCCGACGTCGCGCCAATGGACCCGGTCCTGCCCGGCGAGCGCCAGCCAGCCGGCGACGGCGACGCCGGCCGCGAGGAGGAGGACGATCACGAGCGTCGGCAGGCGGCGCCGGCCCTCCGATCCGTAGCGGCCGGCGGGTGGGCCGCCGGGGGGCGTGACAATGGCCGGTTCGGTCCTTTCCGCCCTCTTTGCCGGCGGCAAGCCCGATCCGGAACCCAACCGGCGTGTAGTGTCGACCATTCCCCCCTCGCGTACCGTCGGCGGACGGTCGTGAACTGCGCCATCATTGTCGCTGACCGGTGCGGCCTCGGCCATCGGAAATCGTGCCCACCCGGGTTGCCTCGGCAGGAGGAAAGGTCGTGTCCGATCTGACAGCGCAATCGCGCCCCGCGAAGGCGGGCGCTCGGCTGCGCCTGCTGGCCGTCCACGCCCACCCCGACGACGAATCCTCCAAGGGCGCCGCGACGTCGGCCCGGTATGCCGCCGAGGGCGTCGACGTCCTCGTCGCGACCTGTACGGGTGGCGAGCGCGGGGACATCTTGAACCCCTCCTTCGGCCATGGTCCGGAAACGATCGAGGAGATGGCGGCCCTGCGCCGGCGGGAAATGGCCGCCGCCGCTCGGGCGCTGGGTGTCCGCCAGCGTTGGCTCGGCTACATCGACTCCGGCCTGCCGGAGGGCGACCCGATGCCGCCCCTGCCCGAGGGTTGCTTCGCGCGCCTGTCGCCGGCCGAGGCGGCGGCGCCGCTGGTCGAACTGATCCGTGAGTTTCGGCCGCACGTCATGACCACCTACGACCCGAGCGGCGGTTACCCGCACCCCGACCACATCATGTGCCACCAGGTGTCCTACGCGGCGTTCGAGGCCGCCGGTGACCCCGACCGGTACGGGCGCACCGGCGGCGCGCCGCCGTGGGCGCCGCGGAAGCTCTACTACAACCACGACTTCTCCATGGCGCGCATCCGCACCATGCATGCGGCGATGCTGGCCGAGAAGATGCCGTCCCCGTTCGGCGACTGGATCGATTCCCGCGCCGCCCGTGAGATTCCCGAGCGGCGGGTCACCACGCGGATCGAGGTCGCCCGCTACTTCCCGCGGCGGGATGCCGCACTGATCGCGCACGCGTCCCAGATCGATCCGGACGGGTTCTTCTTCGCCATTCCGCGCGACCTGGAGGCGCGGGTGTGGCCGGTGGAGGAGTTCGAACTCGCCGTGTCCCGGGTGGCGGTCACGACGCCTGAGACCGACCTGTTCGCCGGGATCGACCCCGAAGCAGACGAGATGTAGGTCCGCGGCGGCGGGAACTCGGGGCACCGCGGCCCGCTTGGCGCCCCGCTTGGCGCCGAACTCGTGGCTACATGCGGTTGTGGTTCCCGCATCCTGGGCCGGGTCATGTTCGACGAACTCGTCTGCCTCGCGTGGGAGGCGGCCCGGTCGGGCCGGGGGTGGACGCGAAATGGTGCCTTGCGAGGTAGGACCCAGACCGCGAGTCAGTACTTGGCGCGGCGAGTCAGTACCTGAGCCGCCCAGGAAGTGCCGACACGCCGGTAAAACAAGCACCGAACAGCTGCGAGGTACTGACTCGGCGCGCACGGTACTGACTCGGCGCGCACGGTACTGACTCGGCGCGCACGGTACTGACTCGGCGCGCACGGTACTGACTCGGCGCGCACGGTACTGACTCGGCGCGGTTCGGCGCCCCGGGTGCGCACACCCACCCGCGATCTCCAACCACGAGTTCGGCGGCGGCAGCCGCGGGCACTCTCTCAGCAGCACCCGAGGGTCTGCCGTTTGCCGAAAATCGGGCGATCCGACGGGATCGGCCGGGAACGTGAGACGATGAACCGACGAAGGCCGGGCGGCCCCGCGCGGCCGCGAGAAGGCAGGGAGCCACCTTGTCCGCCAGTCTCATCGCTTTCGCCGGCCGGGCCGGTGCGACCGGCCTGCTCGGCGCGGGCGGCCTGTTCGCTTCGCCCGAAGGGATCGGCAATTCCCGGATCGCCGCGGCGCCGTCCCCCAGTCCGGCCGGGGGTTCGCTGCGGCCCGATCTGGCGCCGACCGACGTCTCGCCGGGACTCGGCGGATTCCTCGCGATCTTTGCGGTCGCGCTGGTCGCGATCGGGCTCTTCTACGCCATGACGCGGCAGCTGCGCCGGATGGGCCGCAACGCCGCCGAGCTCGGCCTGCCTGTCCCACCGCCGCGCACCGCGGCCATCGCGATCGGGGCGGCGCCCGTCGACCAGCGTGCCCATGGCGCCGGCCCGGCGGAGCTGGGCGCGGCCGGCACAGCGCCCGACCATGTGGGCGCGGCCGGCGCGGCCGACGATGCCGGTGCGCCGCCGACCGCATCGTGACGGTCGCGCCCCCGCCCGCGGACCCGGCCCTGCAAGCGGACCCAGCCCGGCCCCGGCCGCTCCGCGTCGCGATCGCGCAACTGGAGATCGGCACGGACCGGGCGGCGAACCTCGCCCGCGCCGTTGCGGCCATAGGCCTCGGCGCGCGCGCGCAGGCCGACCTCGTCGTCCTGCCCGAATACGCCTCGGCGTTCGATCCGCGCGGGACCGGACCCGAGTTCGCCGAGCCGCTCGACGGACCGTTCGTCACCACCGTGCGCGCCGCCGCCCGCGGCGGCCGGGTGGCCGTCATCGCCGGCACCACGCTCCCCGGCGAGCGGTCGGACCGGGCGGTGAACGCCGTCGTCGGCATCGACGCGACCGGCCGCCTGCTCGGGACCTACCGGAAGGTGCATCTCTACGACGCCTTCGGACACCGCGAATCCGACCGACTCGAGCCCGGCCCCGCCGACGCCGCGCCGCTGATTCTCCCGGTCGGCGGGCTGCGCGTCGGCGTGCTGACCTGCTACGACCTGCGGTTCCCCGAATCGGCGCGTTGCGTCGTCGACGGCGGTGCGGACGTCCTGGTCGTCCCCGCCGCGTGGGCGGCGGGTCCGCTCAAGGCCGACCATTGGCGCACCCTCGCCCGGGCCAGGGCGATCGAGAACACCGCGGTCGTCATCGCCGTCGGGCAGGCCGGGCGCGGCGTTACGGGACGCTCGCTCGTCGTCGGGCCGGACGGCCGAGTGCTTGCCGAGTTCGACGACGCGCCGACGGTCGACGTCGTTGACCTCGACCCGGCGGCGGTTGCCGCCGCCCGCGCCACGAACCCGTCCCTGGCCAACCGCCGCTACGCCGTCGTGCCCCGCTGAACGGGGCCGGGCCGCCCCGGCCGGCGCGGTTCAGCGGGCCGCGACCACCGCCATCATGATGGCGACGACGTGGCAGCCGTACCCGATCACCGTCAGCACGTGGAAGATCTCGTGGAAGCCGAACCAGCGCGGGCTCGGGTTCGGTCGTTTCAAGCCGTAGACGACGGCGCCCAAGGTGTAGGCGATGCCACCCGCGATGACGAGCCAAACGACCGCGGACCCGCCCGCGTCCCAGAACTGCGGCATGTACGCGACGGCAACCCAGCCGAGGGCGACGTAGATCGGCACGTAGAACCAGCGCGGCGCGCCGAGCCAGAACACCCGCGTGAGCAGGCCGGCGATCGCCCCGCTCCAGACGATGATCAGGAGTTGGGTCGCGGTCGACTCGGGCAGCAGGAAGACCGCCAACGGTGTGTAGGTGCCGGCGATGATCAGGAAGATGTTGGAGTGGTCGGCCCGGCGCAGCGCGGCGGCCACCGGCGGGGACCAGGTCCCGCGGTGATAGACGGCGCTGGTCCCGAACAGCAGGCACGCCGTCAGGCCGAAGACCGAGCAGGCGACCTTGCCGGCGACCGGCGGCGCGAGCACGACCAACACGATGCTCGAAGCAAGGGCCAGCGGGAACGTGCCGGCGTGGATCCAGCCCCGCAGTCGCGGCTTCACCGCGGCGACGACGCCCGCGGCGGCGCCGCTGACCGCGTCACCGACCGCGCCGGCCATGGCGGCCACGCCGGCGGCGGCGCCGCTCATGGCGTCGCGGGCCGGTTGCTGGTATCGGCGCGCTTCATCGGGCCCGAAGCCGGCGGCGGCCGTAGCGGGGCGGCGGGTGTCGCGAGACATAGCCCTCCCAAGGGTGTGTGGTCGGCGGACGGCAGGTGGAGCAGGTCCAATTGCATTGAACCTACGCTATCGTAGGTTACGTCTCCGTAAGTAGGGCCCGCTCCCGTTTGGTCCGCGTGAAGATTGTGCGCACGCTTTCCGGCGTCGGCCCGATCCGTGCCACGATCGCCACCCCGCGGCGGTAGCGTGAGGCGTCACGACCACCCGCGATACCGAGGAAGCCGCGTGCGCCGCCTGCCGAATCTCCTCTACGGCCTCTACGAACGCCGACTCGCGGCCACGCTGGGTGGGGAGGCGATGCCCAGGCACGTCGGGGTGATCCTCGACGGCAACCGGCGCTGGGCGCGCTCGTTCGGCGAGACCGCGGCCACCGGGCACCGGCGCGGCGCCGACAAGATCGGCGAGTTCCTGGGCTGGAGCGAGGACCTGGGCATCGAGGTCGTCACCCTCTGGATGCTCTCGACGGACAATCTCGCCCGCTCACCGGAAGAGCTCTCCGCGCTGCTGGAGATCATCGAGGATGCGGTGCGCGACCTCGCCGACTCCGGCCGGTGGCGGCTGCGGATCATGGGTCGGCTCGACCTGCTGCCCGAGCGGACCGCCAAGGCGCTGCGGGAGGCCGAGGAGCGCACCGCCCCGGTCCTGGGACTGCAGGTCAACGTCGCCGTCGGCTACGGCGGCCGGCACGAGATCGCCGACGCCGTCCGTGCCTACCTGCGCGAACAGGCCGACCGGGGCGCACCGCTGGCCACTTTGGCCGAGAATCTCGATGTCGAGAACATTGAGGAACACCTCTACACCAGGGGGCAGCCGGACCCCGAGTTGTTGATCCGCACCTCGGGCGAGCAGCGGCTCTCCGGCTTCCTGCTGTGGCAGAGCGCGCAGTCCGAGTTCTACTTCTGCGAGGCCTACTGGCCGGATTTCCGCCGGGTGGACTACCTGCGGGCGTTGCGGTCCTACTCGCAGCGTGAGCGCAGGCTCGGCCGCTGACGGCGGCCCGGGGGGAGGGGAGCACACATGACCATCGACGGGGAACGCGCTCGCGCCCGGTTGGCCATCGACACCTGGGAATCGCTGTTCCGCACCCAGGTCGCCGTGATGCGCCGGCTCGCCGCCGACGACATCTGGCACGACGTTTCGCTGCGTGAATACGACGTCCTGTATTCGCTCACCCAGGGCCCGCCCGAGGGCATGCGGTTGCGCGACCTGAACCGGCTGGTCCTGCTCTCCCAGCCGTCGCTGTCGCGCATGATCGACCGGCTCGAACGCCGTGGGCTGGTCAGCCGGTCGGTACCCCCCGAGGATGCGCGGGGCACCCTGGTTGCGCTGACCGACGCCGGGCGGGCGGCCCAGCGGCGGGTTGGGCGCAAGCACGCGGTCACCATCACCGAGTGCATGCTGCCCGGCATGACGGACGCCGAGTTGGGCACGCTGGGGGACCTGCTCGGCAAGCTCCGGGCGGCGCAGGCGTAGGCCAGGCGGCCGACTACTGCAGTTCGCGGGGTTGGGTGATGACGTCGACCAGCGCGCCGCCGCTGTTGCCGGGGTTGAGGGCGGCGTCGGTCTGGATCACCTCGTCGACCACACGGCCGTTGATGGTCGGCAACGACCGCCCGAGCGCGGACACGATGCCGGCGGTCACGGAGCCGGCCAGGCCGAGCGGGCTGCCGGTGGCGACGACGAGTTTGCCCAACAGCGCCCGACGGGGCGTGGGAATGCCCGGCCGGGTCGAGCGGCGCCGCGCCGTCGGCGCCGGAGCGCCGGGCGGATCAGGACCGCAAAGCGTCCGCAGGCTCGATTCGGGCCGCCCTGATGGCCGAGGCGAAGCCGGACACCGCACCGACCGCAACCCCGCCGAGCACCGCGACCGGCGCGAGCGCGAGGTCGAAGACCGGCTGCCACCGCTGCGACAGGGTCACGGCGAGGATCCCGGCCAGCCCGAGCGCCAGGCCGAGCAGGCCGCCCGCGGTGCCGATGATCGCCGATTCCGCCAGCATCCCGCTGATGATGTGCCGCGGGCGCGCGCCGAGGGCGCGCCGCAAGCCGAACTCGGGGGCGCGGTGGATCACCGATAAGACCATGGAATTCGCCAGCCCGATGACGGACGCCAGGGCCGCGACGGCGGTGATGACGAGGAGCGCGATCCGTAGGTCGGACTCGATGCTCCCGCGCAGCGAATCGACTCTGGGCGGGGATTCGACGTCGACGTCGCCCGGCGCCGTCGGCCGGAGCACCAGCGGCGCCTGGCGGGCGACACTTGGGGCCGCGCCGGGAACGGTGCTGATCACGTAGGTCGTGGACATCGGGGTCAGGCCAAGCCCCTTGGCTGCATCCTCGTTGAGGACGATCCCGGAAAGCAGCGCCGGGAATCGCGGCGATTCCTCGATGACGCCGACGACGGCGTACGGGCGAGCCTGGATGAGGAGCGTTTGACCCGCGCTGAGCGGCCCCAGGTCCAGATCGTTCGCGGCGTGCCGGCCGATCAACACCTCGCCGGAGCCGGGTGCGGCGGCTCGGTTCGACGGGCGCCCGGCGACCTCGAGTTGACCGGCCTCGGCGGTGCCCGGGCAAACCCCGAAGAGCGGGAGATCCAGCGGCGACGTCGCCGCCGTCGCCACCGGGAGCGCGCCGTCGTATTGCGCGATCGTCCCGGCTGCCGTGACACCCGCGAGGTCCTTCAGGGCGCGGGCGGGTTGGGCCGGCGCAAACCGGTCCGGCGTCGCGCCGCTGCCCTCGACGGCCGTGATCTGGGTGTTGCGCCGGGCGTCGAACCGCTCCGAGACCTGGGCGGCGGCCGATTGGGACAGGCCCGCGGTACAGACGCCGAGGGCGACGGCGACGGCGACGGCCGAGACGAGCGCGACGGTGCGGCCGGGCCGGGCGAGGAGCGACGCCCATGCATCGCGCAGGACATCGAGGGGGCGCATCGTCGCAGCACGCCCCGGGTGCCCCGGCTCGATCGTCGCCTCGCCGCCGGCGGGGGTGGGTTCGGCCGAGGCCGGCCGGAATGGGTCGGGCTCGACCGGGGCCGGCCGGAATGAGTCGGGCTCGACCGGGGCCGTGGCCGGCGACGCCGGCCGGACGCCGGGCCGCGTGCGATCGGCCACGATGCGGCCGTCGCGAATCTCGACGCACCGGTGCGCCCGGGCGGCCACCTTCTCGTCGTGGGTGACCAGGACGACGGTGTGCCCGGTGGCGGCGAGATTCTCGAGCAGATCGACGACGGCCTCGCCGTTCGCCGAGTCGAGGTTTCCCGTCGGCTCGTCGGCGAGGATGACCGGGGAGCCTACCGCCAGGGCGCGGGCGATGGCGACGCGCTGACGTTCGCCCCCCGAGAGCTTCTGTGCACGCTGCCCGGCGAGGTGCTCCATGCCCACGGCGCGCAGCGCGGCCAGCGCGCGGGTGCGGCGTTCGCGGAGGCGAATGCCGCGGTAAAGCATACCGAGTTCGACGCTGTGCACCACGGGCCTGCCGTCGAGCAGATGAAACGCCTGGAAGACGAAGCCGAAGAATCGGCTCCGCATGGCGGAGCGGCGGGACTCCCGCGCGGCGAGCACGGACTCGCCGTCGACCAGGTAGTCGCCCGAGGTCGGCGTGTGCAAGAGCGCGAGATCGTTGAGCAGGGTGGACTTGCCGCTGCCGGACGGGCCGACGACCGCGACGAATTCGCCCTGCTGCACCGTCAGCGTGATTCCGCGCAGCGCATGGATCTGCGGATCCATTCCGAAGACTTGGTGCGCCTCGGACAGCGTGAGTGTCACCATCGGGCGCTCACCGCACTACCACCTCGTCGCCTGCGTCGAGGGTGCCGTCGCTCGTGGGCCGAATGGCGGTCTCGCCGCCGAGGCTGCCCAGCGCGGTCACGGCGACCTCGCGGACGGCGCCGTCCGTACCGCGCCGCAGCACGCCTGTCGCCCCGCCGGTCCGGGTGATGATGGCGCGTGTCGGCACGATCAGCGTTTCCTCATCGGTGACGGCGACGGCGGTGATGGCGGCGACGATCGTGGCCTTCGCCCATCCCGAGGGAAGAGGTTTTTCCAGGTGATAGTCGATGGTGCCGTCGGTGGCATCCGGCGCGACCTGGCGGGGCGTTGCGGTCGCGGTGACGTGGGCGCCCGCCTGGTCGGTCAGCAGAGCCGGGCTGCCCGCCTTGATGGCGGCCAGCGTGCCGGCGGGAACTGAGCTGGTGAGCTGGAGGCCTCCGTTCGACAGGGAGAGCCGGGCATTGTCCGTGGTCAGCCGGGTACCGACGCCCGGGATCCCCACCGAGGTCCGGGGAAGCCCGCCGACGACGAGGAGATCACTCAGCGGCACCGTCACCGATCCGCCGCCGGTCGATGCTTCGGAGCCGCGGGCGGGCGACCAAGCGGAAGGCGGAGCGGAATCGGATCGCCCGGCTGCGTCGGACGACTCCGCCGCGCGGGACGACTCGGTTGGGTCGTCAGCGGCGTCCGCGGCGGTGAGCAGGTAGGAGTCGTACCCCGCGCTCGCATACCAGCGGATGACGGCGCGGGCGGTGGCCGAGCCAAAGGTGCCTCGTTCCTGGGTCGGAATCCGGTAGCCGAGCGAGCGGAGCATGTCCTGGAACTGGCGGACGTCCGGGCCCCGGAGGCCCGACGTGAGGTCGCGGTAGTAGGGGAAGGCGCCCGCGACGGCGAACATCGGGCGGCCATTGACCTCGAGCGCGACCGCCCCGTAGCGCAGGAGCGAGCCGGTCGCCGTCCGCGCCGCGGTGACAACGCAGGGGTCGCAATTGAGCGGGATCGCAGCCGTCGTCACCCCCGCCGGCGCGACGGCGACGGGCGCGTTGATCGTCTGCTCGAGCCGGCCCTTCTTGACCTCGACGACGATGTCGCGGGGCACCGGCGGCTTCGCTTGCGCGTCGCGCTGCTCCGGGGACTGAAAGTGGGACGCGGCGAACCAGCCGCCGGTGAGGCCCGCGCTCAGGAGCGCGAGGGCGAAGGCCGCGCCGACGGCAGTCCGTCGCCTGCGTCGGTCAGGCGCTGTGGGCCGAGAGGAGTTCATCGGGCCTCGCCTCTGATGCCGTTCGATGTTGCGCACGCCAACAAAAACGCGGTTCTTTCTGGTCTCATATCGAAGTTCCTCCGGGCCACGCGCATTGTTCGTCGTAATGTGAATAATCGGCCCCCGCCTCGGTGCCCCGGTTCACGACGGGGGTGGCGTTGTCGGCTCCGTTCGTGCTGGTGCCGGAAAAGAGCCACAGGCTCAGGTCAGAGCGAAGTCACGCGCCGTGCGCGGCGAGGATTTCGTCGATCCGGGTTTCGTGTGCTTGTACTTCCTCGAGTTGGGGTTGGAGCTGCGCGTAACGCTTCGCGAGCGCGGTGAGTTGAAGGTCCCATTCGGTCTGATAGAGGATGCGGGAGTACCCGGAACTTTCCCGGCAGGCCGCGTCGGCGGTGGCGACGGCGATCTCCCGAGCCGTTGGCTCAGTCTCGGGATCGACCATGTCGTAGACTGAATTCGAGGGCATC
>JAVBMU010000057.1:0-7647 GCA_031552185.1 Cellulomonadaceae bacterium
TCCCACCCCAGGTCAGGACCGGGGTCGGGGGGCTGGTCGCGGGCGGGCCGGGCTCCCACGGTGTCACGGATGAGGCGGCGGCGGGCGGGTTCGTCGGCGCGGGGTCGCCGCCGGTCGAGCAGGCGGCGAGCCCTACGACGATGACGGCGACCAGGATGATACGTGCACGCATGCGGGGTTTTCCTCCACGGGGTTAGACGGCCGCGCCGGCGAGCGCGGTCCGGATGTGCTCACGCAAACCGGCGACGTCGGAGCCGGCGTGCCCAGCGGCCTCACGGTCGAGGACGTCGAGCATCCTGTATCCGCGGGTCGTCGACAGGGCCATGACGTCGTCGGCCCCGGCATGCCCTACTCGGGCAGCCTCGTCCGGGTCTCCGGTGCGCAGGTAGGCGACGGCGAGCATCGATCGGGCCATCGCCCGTGACCTCTGCCGAGCGTGGCCCCATCCGTCGATCGCGGCGGTCAGTGACTCGACGGCGGTAGCGGCGTGCCGCGTGTCCCGGTCGGACAGCAGCAGTGCCGCCCGGCCCTGCTGGTAGTGGGTCTCGGCTGGGGTGAGCCATCCAGCCCACGCGGGCGCTTCCGTCGGGTTGGTGCCGAGGTAGATTGCCTGGGCATCGTCGAGTTCGGCAGTCGCCCGGTCGGCTCGACCGGCGGCGGCGGCGCACCACGCGCCGACGGCGTGCCCGTACCCGCGGATCGGCGCGCAGATCTCCGGTGCGTCGGCAATCTCTGAGGACGCCATGCGCATCAGATGTGTCGCCTCGTGCACTCTGGTCCGGTCGGTCGGGTCGAGGTAGTGCAGATAAAGCGCCTGGTGTGCCATGTCGAGCAGGACCGTGACCGTCAGGTCGGCAGCACGAGGGTCGCCGGCGGCGCGCCGGGCGGCGTCGATCGTGTACGTCCACAGTCGACGGGCGCCGTCGTGGTCGTCGACGTCGTACACCATCCATCCGGCCACGTTCGCGAGTTCGGCGACGGCGAGGTCGAGTTCGGTGCGGACAGCAGGCGTGGCGACGGCGTCGCCGAGCGCTTGGACCTCGTGCAGGTACGCGAGCGCGCCGGCACGGCCGAGTCCGCCGCCGTTCGCGTATGCAGACCGTCGGAATCCATCGGTGATGGCGCGTACCGACTCCACGTCGGCGGCGCCGATTCGGGGTCGGGCTACGGGCGTCGTCCCGGTCGGGAGTAGGGCTCGGACACGTTCGACGTCGCCGGCCATCGAGGACCCGAAAAGCGCGGCGGCGACAGTGGCGAGGAAGTGGCGTCTGTCCACGGGGCTCTCCTGCGGGTCGTGGGCGGGTGAGGGCACGGGCATCCCGAGCAGCTCGGGCGGGATATCCAGGCCCCGCGCGATGCCGAGGATCGTCCGGTATTTCGCGAAGCGCGCCCGGCCGCAGACCGCGTGGCTGATCCGCGGCTGGGGCACCCCCGTCAGGTCGGATATCTGCTGTTGGGTCATGCCGGTCGCCGCGATGAGTCGACTGAAGACCGGGCCGAAGTCGAGTTCGGCGAGCGCGGTCCGGATCGCTGGGTCGTCCCAGAAGCCCGGTGGGGCTGGTCCCGGCATCATCCGAGCCGCTCAAACGGCGACGTATAGGCACTCATGGTATGAGTCCGACACATGACCGTCACGGTGTCAATGCAGAAGTTGCATATCGCAGGCGTATACATCGGATACGCGTCACCAATCCATTGGCACAAGCGCGACATTGCGCCAGCCTCGCCAGATCAGCCCGGCAGTACGGCCGGGCCATGGAGAGGAGACCACCATGGGACAGCAATGGGTCGGCATGCCGCCGGACGGGATGGCGGTACGGCGGGTCTGCGGCGTGTGCTTCGACGCCGAGGACAGAGTCCTCGCGCTACGGGTCGGGATGCGGCTGACACTGCCCGCGACCAGCGTGCACGGCGCCGAGGACCCGGGCGCGGCACTTGCCGCGTGGCTCGCCCAGCGCGGCGTGCACGTCCGCCGGTCCGGGCCGATGCCGGACCCACCCGTGCGCCGGCCCGTGCTCGGGCGCCACGCCCGGGCGACGTCGTGACCGGCCTGCTGCCCGCGCGGGGCGGCGAGCCGGGCACGGAACTGACGCGGTGGCAGTCCGCCGACCACGCGTTCGGCGCCGAATCGGGCTCATGCCGGGCATGGCGTTCCAGACCGCGGCCGAGGGCGCCGGGGAGGTTGAGGACTGAGCGTCCGCCGCGAGCCCCCGACCACGGTCGTGGGCTTTCTGGTTACCACGGCGGCGGCCGAAGCGGTGATCGGGCCGCCGGCCTCACCTGGATCTTCAGCCACGTCTCGGCCCAGGACCGTCCCGGTGGCGCGCACACCGGGCGGGGGCGCCCCGTCGCGGGCGACCTGACGCTGCAAGGCTTCGAGCTTGCGCTTGGCTTCAGCCTTGCGGGCAGCTGACCTCGTGACGGTCCGACCGCCAACCTGGACGGATCCGAACCACCGCCCGTCGGACTTGCGCTGGTACAAGGACCCGGTGCTGTACTGGCGGCGGTCGGCCTTGCTCATGGACTCCAGTGCGCCATGTCAGTAATCGTGTCAGCGATCTCTAGACGAGTGATTCCGAAACGTTGGATCGGGTGGTTCGCGGGTGGTTCGGGCTGGCGCGGGCGCGCGCCGAGAGAGCCGGCGCGGCCGAGGTAGATCCGTGGTGTCGCGGGACCGGCGTGTCGGTCGCGCTACGGCTCTACCTCGCGCGCCGCGGCTCTACCTCGCGCGCCGTGGCACGCTCGGGTGGCGGTGGACGCAAGGTGGTGCGTCGCGAGTCAGTACCTGGCGTGGCCAGTCAGAACTTGGCGTGGCCAGTCAGAACTTGGCGCGGCCAGTCAGAACTTGGCGTGGCCAGTCAGAACTTGGCGTGGCCAGTCAGTACCGGGGCCGCCCGGGGAGTGCCGACACGCCGGGAAAACGAGCACCGAACAGCCGCAATGTACTGACTCGACGTGCCAGGTACTGACTCGACGTGCCAGGTACTGACTCGACGTGCCAGGTACTGACTCGACGTGCCAGGTACTGACTCGACGCGACGGAGGCCCCCATCTCACCGCCCGTCCAGGGATGCCGCAGCCGCGAGCGGCCGACGCCGGGCCGACCTGGCCCGACGATCGGGCCACCCCGCCGCCGAAAACCGCCACAATTCGGAATCACTCATCTGGCGGTTCCTGGCATCTCCGGACGCCGGACGAGAAAGCCCCCGACCGGCGTATTGGCTGGTCAGGGGCCATCTGGTGGAGCCGCCCAAGGGAATCGAACCCTTGACCTGTTCATTACGAGTGAACCGCTCTGCCGACTGAGCTAGGGCGGCGTGCCGGCGCCCGGAGTGCGGGCCGCGCAACGATCGCTCACTTTACCGGTCTTCGCGCCCAGGTCAAACCCGATTCGCGCTCAGCAGACCAGCCCGTCCTTCGGCACGTCGCCCTCGACGAGGTAGCCGTCGACGGCCTTCGAGATGCAGGAATTCGACCGGCCGTAGGCGGTGTGGCCCTCGCCCTCCCAGGTGACCAGGACGCCGGAATCGAGGAGCTTGGCGAGCGCCTGCGCGCCCGCGTAGGGGGTTGCCGGGTCGTTCGTCGTTCCGACCACGACGATCGGCGCGGCGCCCTTCGCGGCCTCGTCGTACCCCTGCTTCACCACGGGGTACGGCCAGTTCTGGCACAGCAGCCCACCCCACGCGAACGCCGAACCCATGGTGGGCGCCTCCCGGACCAGCCGGTCCCGCTGCGCGCGCATGAAGGCCGGGTCCGGATTCTGGCGACTGTCCAGGCAGTTCACCGCCCGGAACGCCTCGGCGGAGTTCTTCGTGAAGCCGCCGTCGGCGGACCGGTCGTTGTACAGATCTGCGAGCGCGAGCAGCCGGGTGCCGTCGTTCTGGTCGAGCGCCTGGCCGAGCGCGTTGCGCAGCATCGGCCAGCTGTCGTCGGAGTACAGCGTGAGGGCGATGCCGTAGAACGCCAAGGTCTGGGTCAGGCGGCGCCCGTCCCGGTCGGACGTTCGGAGCGGATGGTCCTTGGCGTGGTTCAGCAGGCCACGAATCTGGCGCAGGCCGGCCGTGAGACCGCCCTGCAGTGGGCACTTGGAGCCGGCCTGGCAATCCTTGACGAAGGCCCGCAGCGCCTGCTCGAAGCCCACGGCCTGCTGCTCGGTTTCCTCATCGGCGGTCAGGGTGACATCGATCGCGCCGTCGAGCACCAGCCGGCCGACATTCTTGGGGAACAGCCCTGCGTAGGCGGCGCCGAGCTTGGTGCCGTAGGAGTACCCGAGGAAGGTCAGCTTCCGGTCGCCCAGGACCGCCCGCAGCATGTCCATGTCCCGCGCCGCGCTCTGGGTGTCGACGTGGCCCAGCAATTCCCCGGTCTTGTCCTTGCACGCGTCCGCCCAGGCGTCGGCCGCCGCCGACAGCGCGGCGAGCCCCGCCGCGTCGTCGTCGAAGTCCTCGGCAAGGGCGACGTTTTTGCGCTTGTCGTCGAGGCAGCGCACCGGGGTCGAGGTGTCGACGCCGCGCGGGTCCCAGCCGACGACGTCGTAGGCGGCCCGCACCTTGCGTCCGACGGGGACCCAGTCCACCAGCTCCGTGCCCGAGCCGCCCGGGCCACCCGGGTTCACCAGGAGCGACCCGAGCCGGTCACCCGATGCCGGCTTCCGTTTGAGGGCCAGCGTGATCTCGCCGGCGGCCGGATCCTGCCAGGACAAGGGGGCAATCGCCTTCGCGCAGTCGACTCCGGCCCCGCAGTCGGCCCACGTCAGATGTTGCCCGTAGAACCGCTCGAATCCCGCCGGCACCGGGCCGGGCGGCACTGCAGCGACGCCGCCGCTCGCCGCCTGGCCCGTCCCGTCGACCTCGAACTGAACCTTCGGCGACACCCCGCACGAGGCCACCAGAAGGACGGCACAGACAATGGCGGCGGCCGAAACTCTCACCGGGACACGGTATCTGTTCGACGGGCGGAAGTCTGCCCCCGGCCGCGGGCTCCGGCGGGCCGCCGACGCCGCGACGCCACCCCGCGCCCCTACCCCGCGACGCGTCCACCGGCGTCGACGCGGCGACCGGGCAGGTCACTGAACGAGTGTGCGCCCGCCACTATGCCTACCTTCATGATGGGGCCGTGCCGTGCCCCCGGCGAATGCAACCCAAGAAAGAGGTGGCACAGTGGACTTCTGGGACTTCTTCTGGCTGATGGTCTACAGCTTCTTCTTCGTCGCCTACCTGATCGTCCTCTTCCAGATCATCGCGGACCTGTTCCGGGACGGCGACCTGTCCGGTTGGTGGAAAGCTGTGTGGATTCTCTTCCTCATCTTCCTGCCGATCCTCACCGCGCTGGTCTACCTGATCGCGCGGGGCAAGGGAATGACCGACCGCCATTTGCAGGCCGCCGCGGAAACGAAGCGGGACACCGACCGGTACATCCGGGAGGTGGCCAACACCTCGCCGACCGATCAGATCGCCAATGCCAAGCAGTTGCTCGACTCCGGCGCGATCACGTCGGCCGAGTTCGAATCCCTCAAGGCCAGGGCACTCGCCTGATTCGGCGGGCGCCGACCGAGCGCGACGCGCCGACCCGGCCAACGGCCGACCCGGCCCACGGCCGGGTCGGCCGGGCGGCCGGCCGGGTCGGCAGCCGGCCGGACGGCGGGCCGCTCAGCCCTGGGGCCGCAGCGCCACCGCCATCGCCTCCATGGCGAGCAGCGGAGCGACGTTGCCCTCCAGGCGGGTCCGCGCCGTCCCGACCGCGTCCAACCGGCGCAGCGTCTGCTCCGCGGTGGAGTCGGCCGCCAGTGCTTCGATCTCGTCGCGCAACTCGTCGTTGACGAGGTCGACCTGCGCGCGGAGTTGAACGGCCAGCACGTCCCGGTACAGGGAGAGCAGGTCGATCAGCGCGCGGTCGAGCACATCCCGGCGAAGCCGAGTGGCGCGGCGCTTCTGGTCCGCCTCCAGCTCCCGGACCTGGCCGCGCAACCGGGGCGGCAGCGCGATCCCGTCCTGCGCGCCGAGGGCGTGTAGGAGCCGCGCCTTCTCCTCGGCGTCGCGTTCCTCGGTCGCGGCCTTGGCCTCCGCCTCGGCCAGTCCCACCAGTTCGCCGGCGGCGAGGACCGCGTCCCCGACGCCGCGGATCCGGCCGGCGATGGCGAGCGCGGCCGAGCGACGCTCGCGGGCCGCCGGGTCGCGCGCCAACCGCCGGGCGAGCCCGATGTGGCTCTGCGCCGCCCGGGCCGCGGCCCGGGCCACGCCCGGTGCGACGCCGTCGCGCTCGACCAGGAGCCGGGCGACGGCATCGACCGGGGGCACCCGCAGCGCGACACCCCGGCATCGGGATCGGATGGTGACCAGCACGTCCAGCGGGCTGGGCGCGCACAGCACCCACACGGTGTGCGGCGCCGGCTCCTCGATCGCCTTCAGCAGCACGTTCGTGGTGCGTTCGGCCATCCGGTCTGCGTCCTCGATCACGATGACGCGCCAGCGACCCTGGGCCGGGGTCCGGGCCGCCGTCGCGACGAGTTCGCGGACCTCGTCGATCTTGATGGTCACCAACTCCGTGGCGACCAGAACGACGTCGGAATGGGTGCCGGCGAGCGTCGTCGTGCACGCGGCGCAGACGCCGCAGCCGCCCCGCTCGCACTGCAGCGCGGCCGCGAAGGCCCGCGCGGCGGTCGAGCGCCCGGAGCCCGGCGGGCCGGTGAGCAGCCAGGCGTGCGTCATTGCGGCGGGGTCGGCGACCGCTGCCTGCAGCGTCGCGACGGCGGCCTCCTGGCCGACGACGTCGTCCCACACCGTCATGCGCGATCACCGCCGCTCATGCGGGCACCGGGCCGCTCGGGGCGCGACGCCCGCCGCTGCTGCGGGACCCGCCTCTGCTGCGCCGACCTCGCGCTCATGCCGGGACCGCCCCGGCGGAACGCGACAGCCCGAGGCGGGCGGCGACGCCGTCGCGGACCCGAGCCGCGACCTCCTCGACGCTCCCGGCGGCGTCGATCACCAGCCAGCGAGCGGGCTCCGCCGCCGCCCGGCGCCGGTACTCCGCGGTCGCTCGGCGGTGAAACTCGTCACCGGCGCGTTCCAGCCGGTCCGGCTCGCGGGTCATTCGGCCCGCCGCCGCGACGGGATCCATGTCGAGCAGGACGGTCAGGTGTGGCATCAGATCCTGCACCGCCCACCGGGACAGGCTCTCCACCTCGGCGGCGCTCAGTTCCCGGCCCGCCGCCTGGTAGGCGACGGAGGAGTCCAGATAGCGATCCGTGATGACCACGGCGCCGCGGTCGAGGGCCGGGCGGACCACGGTGGCCACGTGATGAGCCCGGTCCGCCGCGTAGAGAAGCGCCTCGGTGCGCGGATCCATATCCTGCCCGTGCAGCACCGCCTGCCGCAGTTCGAGGCCAAGGTCGGTCCCGCCGGGCTCGCGGGTCAGGACGACCTCCCGCCCCGTCGCCGGGCCGAGCCAGGCGCCGAGGCGCCGCGCCTGCGTCGTCTTGCCGACGGAGTCGCCGCCCTCGAAGGAGATGAAACAGCCGCCCGTGCTCACGGCCACAACCCTAGACGAGCGATTCCGGTACGCGAGGGCCGGGACGCTCGAGCGCGCGACAGCCGGCGGGGCGGGCGGCGCGCGGCGGGCGGCGGGCGGACGGCGGGCGGCGGGCGGCGG
>JAVBMU010000060.1:0-18668 GCA_031552185.1 Cellulomonadaceae bacterium
CCCGCGCCGGGCGCGGCGCCCGCGGCGGGCGCGGAACCCGCGGCGCCCGCGGTGGCGCCCTCGGACGGCCGGCGCGCGGTCCAGGCGCTGCTGCGCGGTTCGGACGCCCGACGGCGGCGCAAGGACCGACTGATGACCGTGCTGATCTGGTCGACCTTCGCGATCGCGATGGCGCCGCTCGTCTCGGTGGCGTGGACCGTCGTCGGGCACGGGATCGAACGGCTGACGCCGTATTTCCTGACGCACTCGATGCGCGGCGTCTACGGGGGGATGGACGCGGGCGGGATCTACCACGCCATCGTCGGCACAGTCGCGATCACCGCTGCGGCGGCGGTCATCTCGGTGCCGATCGGTCTGCTGACCGCCGTCTACCTGGTCGAATACGGTCGGGGGCGGCTCGCCCGCGCGGTGACGTTCTTCGTGGACGTCATGACGGGCATCCCCTCGATCGTCGCGGGTCTGTTCGCCTACGCCGTCTTCGCGGTGTTTTTCGGCCCCGGGGTGCGGATGGGCATTGTTGGCTCGGTCGCCCTGTCCGTGCTGATGATTCCGGTGGTGGTCCGCTCGGCCGAGGAGATGCTCCGTTTGGTCCCGAACGAACTCCGGGAGGCGTCGCTCGCGCTCGGCGTGCCGACCTGGCTGACCGTGATCAAGGTCGTCCTGCGGACGTCGGTCGCCGGCCTCACGACGGCGGTCATGCTCGCCGTCGCCCGCGTGATCGGCGAGACCGCGCCGCTGTTGATCACGGTCGGCGTCGTCGACTCGATCAACGACAACCTCTTTTCCGGCCGGATGATGACCCTCCCGGTCTACGTGTACCGGCAGTACTCCCAGGGTCTGGTGCCCTGCCCAGCCGATTCGACGACGCCGTGTCTGCCGGACATCACCTTCGATCGGGCCTGGGCCGCGGCCCTCGTCCTGATCCTGATCGTGATGCTGCTCAATCTGGTCGGCCGCCTCGTCACGCGCTTCTTCGCCCCGAGGGTCCGGCCGTGATGGCCCGAACCCAGCCCCGCCCCAGCCCCCGCCCGGAACAGGACCTGACATGGCACAACGCATCGACGTCGAGGCGATGACGGCGTACTACCGCGATTTCGCCGCGGTGCGCGACGTCTCGATGACCATCGAACCCAAGTCCGTGACGGCCTTCATCGGTCCCTCCGGTTGCGGCAAGTCCACCTTGCTGCGCACGTTGAACCGAATGCACGAGGTCGTCCCCGGCGCCCGGGTCGAGGGGCGGGTCGCGATGGAGGGGGTCGACCTGTACGCGCCGGACGTCGACCCGGTGTCGGTGCGTCGGCAGGTCGGCATGGTCTTCCAGCGGCCCAACCCCTTCCCGACGATGTCGGTGCGAGAAAACGTTCTCGCGGGCGTCCGGCTGAACCATCGGCGGCTGCCCCGCGCCGCCGCGGACGACCTCGTCGAGGAGTCGCTGCGGTCGGCGAACCTGTGGAACGAGGTGTCCAAGCGACTCGACCGGCCGGGCGCCGGCCTCTCCGGCGGCCAGCAGCAGCGGTTGTGCATCGCGCGGGCAATCGCGGTGAAGCCCCAGGTGCTGCTGATGGATGAGCCGTGCTCCGCCCTGGACCCGATCTCGACGCTCGCCATCGAGGACCTGATCGCCGAGTTGAAGAGCGAGTACACGATCGTGATCGTGACGCACAACATGCAGCAGGCGGCTCGAGTCAGCGACCGGACGGCCTTCTTCAGCCTGGAGCGGGCCGGGGAACCCGGCCGACTGGTGGAGATGGACGACACTGCGACGATCTTCTCCTCGCCCAGCCGGCGGGCGACCGAGGACTACATCTCCGGCCGGTTCGGCTAGGCGCGCGATTCCCGATCCGTGGCGTCGCCGTCGGCGGCACGGCTCTACCTCGCGGCGTGCTGTGCCGCTCGCTCGCGCGCGGCTGTGCCGTGCGTAGGTGGACACCGATCTGGGACCGGCGGTTACTCCTCGCTGTCCTTCATCGTGCCGGTTCGGTTCTCCGACGCGATGACGACGCACTGGATCACCCGGTCGTCGTTGTAGGTCCAACTTTCGCTGGTCGGGAACATCGGAACCAGGTCGAGGACGGAATCGTCGAAGGCGACGCCGATGAATGACTCGAACTGCTGCTTGCAGTACTCGTTCGCTTGGTCGCCGGCGGCGGCGTCCCCGGGGAAGTCCCCCGTCGCCATCGTGGTTTCGGCGAAGACCTCGCCGTCGTGCGGCTGTCCGCAGGGGACGGTGCCGACGGACGAGATCTCGGTTGCCTCCTCGCCGCCGAGTTTGGCGGAGTCGACGCAGTCGCCCACCTTGAGGGCGAAGACGTCGGCATCGGCCGACTCGGTGATCGTTCCGCTCGCATCCCGCTTGGGTTCTTCGGCGCCGAACAGGCCGCAGCCGCTTGCGACGGTGGCGATGAGGCCGGTCGCGAGGGCCGAGGCGATCAGCGGGCGCACGCTGAAAAAGTGATGCCGCATGATGGTTCCTTCGGTCGGGTCCGGGCGACCGCGTCGTCGCCCCGGGCGCCGACGCTACTCGACCGACACCGGTTCCGCTCTCTCGATCCCGGCGGCCGCGCTGCGTCCGAGGATCGCCGGCCTGGTCGCTGCCTCGACCGGATCGCCGCCGCGGGCAGAATTCACCCGGTCCCGACCCCTGCCGGGGCTGACGGGGCGTCGGTTGTCCGGCGGGCCAAGCGATATGCCGGGCGGCCGGTTGGTACGGCGGGTTGCCGGGACGGCTGAGTTGCCGTTGTCCACAGCCGCGGTGGGGCGCCCTCAGCGGCGCCGACAAGCCTCTGACCTGCGAAAACGCTGGCAGATGCGGATAAAAGGGCAGTGCCGGACAGCCGGTCGGCGGATCGCCGCGTGATAGAATAAGTGTCCGCGAAAGGGGACATCACCAGATGACGTTCACAGTAGGCGAGACCGTTGTCTACCCGCACCACGGAGCCGCCTTGATCGAGGAGATCAAGACCCGCACCATTCGGGGCGAAGACAAGATCTACCTCAAGCTCAAAGTCGCCCAGGGCGACCTGACGATCGAAGTCCCGGCGGACAACGTCGACCTCGTCGGCGTTCGCGATGTCGTCGGGCAAGAAGGTCTCGACCGGGTGTTCGAGGTGCTGCGCGCCCCGTACACGGAAGAACCTACCAACTGGTCGCGCCGATACAAGGCCAACCTCGAGAAGCTCGCGTCGGGTGACGTAATCAAGGTCGCCGAGGTCGTGCGGGACCTCTCCCGTCGTGACGCCGACCGGGGCCTGTCGGCCGGCGAGAAGCGCATGCTGGCCAAGGCGCGGCAAATCCTCGTGTCCGAGCTCGCGCTCGCGGAGCACACTGAGGAGGAGAAGGCCGAGGCCATCCTCGACGAGGTGCTCGCCTCCTAGGAGCACCCGCCACGCAGCACACGTGACAGCCGACCGAGGGCCGGAATCCACCCGGATTCCGGCCCTCGGCATGCGTGCAGGCGAACCGGGGCCGGCGGATGTGACGCCGCACCCGGGCGGACCGGATAGCGTGTGCCCTGTGCCAACTCTGGCGATCCTGACGGCGGCGGGTGCCGGCACCCGAATGGGCTCTGACCTGCCCAAAGCCTTGCTCACCCTCGCCGGGACCCCGCTCCTGGTGCACGCCGCCCGGCGCCTGGCAGCGTCGGGCGTGGTGGACCGGCTGGTGGTGACCGCGCCCGCGGCCAGTCGGGCGGCCGTCCAGGCCGCACTGGCCGCCGAGGCGTCGGTAGCCTGGCCGGGGGCACCCTCGACCGGCCCGGTGATCGTCGTCGGCGGGGCCACGCGGCAGGCGTCGGTCGCGGCCGGTCTGGCCGCGGCGGACCTCGACGTGGACGTCGTCCTGGTGCACGATGCCGCCCGTCCGCTCGCCCCGCCGGAGTTGATTCGGCGGGTGGTGGCGGCCGTGCGGTCCGGGCATGGCGCGGTGATTCCGGCGCTGCCGGTGGTCGACACGATCAAGCACGTTGTCCGCGCCGACGCCGGCACGGAGCGGGTGGTCGCCACGGTGGACCGCGCCGCCCTGCGCGTGGTTCAGACGCCGCAGGGCTTCGATCGGGCGCTCCTGGACCGGGCCCACTCCGCCGCGGCCGGCCTGGCCGAGGACGAGGCGACCGCGATCACCGACGACGCCGGGCTGGTCGAATTGCTCGGCGAACCGGTCTTCGTGGTCCCCGGCGACGTCCGGGCCGCGAAGATCACCACGCGCCATGACCTGCGTGTGGCCGAACTGACCCTCGCCGAGGCCGGCGAGGCAATGAAGGGAGACGAATGACCGCAATCCCGCGCGTCGGCGTCGGCACGGATGTTCACGCCTACGCGACGGACGATCGGCCGCTGTGGCTCGCCGGTCTGCGCTGGCCGGGGGAGCGCGGCCTGGCCGGGCACTCCGATGCCGATGTCGCCGCCCACGCGGCGGCGGACGCGCTCTTCTCGGCGGCCCACCTCGGCGACCTGGGGTCGAACTTCGGGACGTCCGAACCGCGGTGGGCGCGTGCGTCCGGGGCGGAACTCCTGGCCGAGGCGGCCCGCCGGGTGCGGGCGAAGGGCTATGAGATCGGCAACATCGCGGTGCAGGTGATCGGCAACCGGCCGCGGCTGGGTCCGCGCCGCGCCGAGGCGGAGTGCGTCCTCACCCTCGCGGCGGGCGCACCGGTCGCGGTGACCGCGACCACGTCGGACGGGCTCGGCCTGACGGGCCGGGGCGAGGGCGTCGCGGCGATCGCGACAGCCATGGTGTTGCGTTGCCAACCCCCCGAGCGGACTGCGGCGGGCTGAGCCGGGCGGCGGCGGGCTCAGCCCGCCGGCCGCCCGGTCGGCTACGCCGGCGGTTCCGAGGCCAGCAGGGTCTCGGCGAAGTTCGGGACGTAATGCGTCCGGTCCATCGGCGGGCGCTGGTAATTGCGGGCCGCCGGCCGGTTCGGGATCTCCACGACGACGGGCTCGAGCGGCTCGTACGGAATGGTCGAGAGCAGGTGGTGGATGACGTT
Organism: Cellulomonadaceae bacterium; assembly: GCA_031552185.1. Classification (GTDB taxonomy): domain Bacteria; phylum Actinomycetota; class Actinomycetes; order Actinomycetales; family Cellulomonadaceae; genus JAVBMU01. Next base: position 4,985 of record JAVBMU010000060.1, read on the forward strand.
GAGCCGGGACCGCTTCTTGTCCTCGGACTCGACCGTGTACCAGGGCGCCTCGGGGATGGACGTGTGAATGAACATCTCGTCCTTCGCCCGCGAGTAGTCCTCCCACCGGGTGATCGACTCGAGGTCCATGGGCGAGAGCTTCCAGCGGCGCATCGGGTCGGACTCGCGGGACCGGAACCGACGCTCCTGTTCGGCGTCGGACACCGAGAACCAGTACTTGCGCAGCAGGATGCCGTCCTCGGTCAGCATCCGCTCGAAGATCGGGGCCTGACGCAGGAAGCGGTGGTACTCCTCCCAACTGCAAAAGCCCATGACCCGTTCCACCCCGGCCCGGTTGTACCAGGACCGGTCCATCAGGACGATCTCACCGCCGGCGGGCAGGTGCTCGATGTAGCGCTGGAAGTACCACTGGGTCTGTTCGCGCGGGGTCGGCGCGGGCAGCGCGACGATGCGGCAGGCCCGGGGGTTGAGGTACTCGGTGATCCGCTTGATGGCGGATCCCTTTCCGGCCGCGTCCCGGCCCTCGAAGATCACGACGATCCGGTTCCCGCTCTGACGAACCCACTCCTGCATGGTGACGAGTTCGGCCTGCAAGCGACGCATTTCGGTATGGTAGGTCTTGCCCGGGATCTTCTCCGGCCGGTCGATGGGCACCTCGGTCATGACCTCTCCTTTGGTCGCGCGGTCCGATGCTATTTCGTCGGCTTCGTTGCCGGGGGCCGGCCCGCGACCGCCGAGGCGACGACGCCGAGGGCGGCGGCTCGCCCGGCGTCGTCGGCGGCCGCGGCCGACGCCGTCAGGAACACCGTGGCGCAGTCGGCGTCCGTGCCGGTGCGGACGACAACGAGGGTCTGGGCCACCCGCAGAGTCTTGTGGGTGAGGATCCCGGAGAGCCGGTAGGCGGGCAGGCCGTTCAGCGTGGCCTTGCCCTGGCCGTCGGCGTCGGCGGTCCACTCGGTGGCGCGCTTCGTCCCGGTGGCGGTGCGGGCGGCGGCCTCGTCGAGGGTGCCCGAGCAGTCCGCGGTGGTCACCACGACATTTGCCCGGAAGGGCGGCCGGCCGAACGTGCCCGGCGCGCGCAGGACGAAGTCGCCGTCCTGGGACGAGCGGACCCAGCCGGCGGGTTGGATCACGGTGAGGTCGGTGTCCGGGATTGCGATCGGCGTCGGCGTTGAGGGCGCGCTCGGCGCCGTGCCGCTGTTCGCGGGCGCCGAGCAGCCCGCGGCGAGCAGGGCGACCACGGCCGCCGGCACGACGACGCGGGCCACGGCGGCGCGGCCCGACGGTGGGCTGCTGGGGGTGCGGCTGGTGATTGTCATGGGAACGCGATCGATTCGACGATGGCTTTCAGTGTCTCCCGGGCGGCCGTGTCACCCGGCGCGGACATGCCGGTGACCAGGATCAACCTCGCGCCGGCCGGCGCCGGGACGATCGCCATCGTGCGGGTAACCGCCAGCGGCGAGTTGTCCATCAGCATCTCGCCGGCGATCTCGTGCCCCTCGATGCCGCCGACGGCGACCGCCCGCCCGGCCTTTGTCGTCGGCTTCCACGCGGGCTCCTGAGCGACCTCGGCGGCGAAGTCGGGCACAAGTTCGGCCAGGGTTCGGCCGCGCGGCGCCGGCTCGCTGGAGACAACCAGCGTCGCGGCGAAGGCGGGCCTGCCGGTCGCAGCGGGGGCGTGGACGTAGGCGCGTCCGCGCGACGTGCCGTCGAGCCAGGCCGTGGGGATCTCGGCCTCGATCGGCACGCCGAGGGCCGCGGCGTCGAGGCGCACCGGGCGCAGGGCGCCGCTCGGCTCGCCGCCGGCCGCGCCCGCACTGCTCGTGCCGGCGCCTGCGCTCGCACTGCTCGTGCCGCCGGCTGCGCTCGGCAAACCGCCGCGCTCACCGGCCGGATTGCTGCCGGCCGCCGTTGCGTCGCTCGGGCCGACGGATCCGCCCGCCGTTCGGCCGGTCCCGCCGGCGGGTCCGCCCGTCGCGTCGCCTGACGGGCCGGGCCGGCCGCTCCCGCCGGCGGTCACCGGGCCGGCCGGCGAATCGGCGCCGGTCGAGCCGGCCGGGTCGGGGGTGCACCCCGCGAGGAGGGACGCGAAGAGGGACGCGAGCAGGGCGGCCGTCGCGGCGCCGATCAGCCGACGCGACGCGACCGGGCGCGTGGGCGGTTCGCGGTCCACGCATCTCCTCCACGGGTCGGTCCGGCGGGGGCGGGCCGGTGTCCGGACGGCGGCCGGCCCGTTCCCGCCCAACCTATCGCCTCGCCTTGCGGCCGGAGCCGCGCTGGTCTGTCCGTCGGCTGAACACGTGTGCTGAACGAGTGTTCATGTGGTTGACTCTTCGCAGTTGCGAGCATGGGATGAATGCGATGAACAGACTGTCAATTGAGGAGCGACGGCGCCAACTCATTGACGCAGCCATGACCATCGCGGCCAGAGACGGCGTCGAGTCCGTGACCATCCGTGGCGTGGCCGCCGAGGCCGGTGTCTCGCTGGGCGTCGTGCACTACTGCTTCGAGGACAAGGAAGCGCTCCTGCTCGCGGTCGGGCACAGCGTGGCGATGGTGGCCTCGGAACCAGTCCGCGCGGCGGTCCGGCCGGGTTCCCTGCCCGAGATCGCACACGCCGCCGCGGAGGGACTGTTCCAGGGGCTGATCCCGCGCCGGCACATGCGATTGCTGGCCTTCGAATTCGCCACCGTCGGGGCCCGGAACCGCGCGCTGCGGCCGGTCGCGCACGCCCACTACCAGCAGACCCTCGTGATGACGCGGGGCATCCTCGAGCAGTTGGCCGCCTGCGGCGGGGCGAGCTTCGCGGTGGACCTCGACTTCCTGACCCGGCTCGTTGCGGGGTACATCGACGGCATCGAGTTGGCCTGGCTGGTCGAGCAGGACGACGCCCAGGCGCTTGCCGCTTTCCATGCTCTCGCCGACTACTGCCTGTCGCTGATGACGCGGGCGGGCGAGCCGACGGATCAGCCGACCGGCGGGCCGAACACCGTGTCGGTATAGGGGTTGCGGAAGACACCCTCCGGGTCGACGGCGGCCCGAACGGTTCGGAAATCGTCGAACCTGGGATATAGCCCGGCCAGCCGCTCCGCGTCCAGGCCGTGCAACTTGCCCCAATGCGGGCGCCCGGCGACCTGGCCGACGATGGCCTCGACGGCGTCGAAATACCGCCCGTAATCCAGCCCGGCGTACTGGTGCACCGCCACATACGCCGTCTCGCGACCGTACGCCGTCGAGAGCCAGACGTCGTCTGGTGCGGCGAACCGGACCTCGACCGGGAACGGGATGCGTTCGGTCGAGGACTGGATCCAGCGGTCGATCTCGGTCAGGACGTCGACGATGTGCCCGCGGGGGATCGCGTACTCCATCTCGCGGAACCGGACCCGGCGCGAGGTGACGAAGACCTGGTAAGACGGCGCGACGTAGCTCCGCGTCGCCAGCGCGCGCGCCGAGATCGCATTGATTCGGGGGGTCGCCGCGGGCACCCGGGTCGCGATCCGGTTCGCTACCTCGAACAGGCCGTTGGACAGCAGCTCCTCGTCCACCCAGGCCCGGGCACCCTGGAGGGCGGTCCGCCCCGCGCCGCGCCGCCTCGCCTCGTGGGGATCGAGCCGGTTATTGCGTTTGGTCAGCGCCCGCCGCGTGTGCGGGAACCAGTAGAACTCGAAGTGGTCGTTGGCCTCGACCAGCCCGCCGGGACCGTCGAGCTCCTCGAACACTCGATCCAACGGCCACGGCTCCTCTACGGCGCGCAATCGGAAGGCCGGGACCACCTCGAGCGTGATCGCCGCGAGCACCCCCGTGGCGCCGAGGCCCAGCCGGGAGGCCTCGAAGAGTTCGGGCCGGTGCCCGCGGCTCGCCTCGGTCACCTCGCCGTCGGGGCCGACCACCCGGACCGCCCGGACCTGCGTCGCCAACCCGCCCAGCCCTGACCCGGTGCCGTGCGTCCCCGTCGCCAGCGCGCCGGCGAGGGACTGGCGATCGATGTCGCCGAGGTTGCGCATGGCCAACCCGGCCTCGGCGAGGACCTGGTTGAGATGATGCAGGCGGATGCCGGCCCCCACCGTCACCTCGACGTGGCCACTGCCCCGTTCGATCCGCTCGACCGAGGCCAGCCGGTCGAGGTTCAGCAGCAGGCCGTCCGTGACGGCCGCGGCGGTGAAAGAGTGGCCCGCCCCGACGGCGCGGACCCGCAGCCCGTCGCCCGTCGCGGTGCGAATGACCTCGGCCAGTTCCGCCTCGCTGCTCGGGGCCGCCGACCGGGCGGGGGACGCCGATGCCGTGCGCGCCCAATTGGTCCACTGTGCCTCGCTGCCCGCGGGTGTCCTCTTCGTTACCACGGCCGCACTATCTCACGTTAAGCGACCGTCGCACTTTCCGTACTTCCGAGTGGGCAACGCCCTCGGGAGGGCGCACCGGACGCCGCCAACTCGCTGCTCGTCGTACGTTGTCCTCATGACCGCCCTTCCTGCGCCTGCCCACGACCTTCGGCCCGGCGATGTCATCGCGGCGCAGCAGCCCGCCGTGGACCGCGACGGCGGCGCCGGCCGGGAGGCCGATCCACTCCTCGCCCGGCTCACCGCCGCCGGCGCGCGCCTGCCGGGGCCGCTTGCCGTCGTCGACCTCGACCGGTTCGATGCCAATGTGGCCGATGTGCTGCGCCGCGCCGGCGGGCGACCGGTGCGGTTGGCGAGCAAATCGGTGCGGGTGCGGGCGTTGGTTCACCGCGCGCTCGACCGCGGGTTCACGGGAGTCATGGCGTACTCGCTCGCGGAGGCCATCTGGCTTGCCCGGGACGGCGTGGAGGACATCCTGGTCGGGTACCCGAGCGTCGACGCCCGCGCGCTGGCCGCCCTGGCCGCCGACCGGGACCTGCGCCGCGGGATCACCCTCATGGTCGATGACGTCGCCCAGTTGCGCCTGATCGTCGCCGCGCTGCGCGCTGCCGGCGCGTTGCGGGACGACGCCGGTTGGCCGGGCGTCCCTGGTGTGGTCGACGGCGGTCCGCCGGCCGGTGGTGTGGTCGACGGGCGCCCCCAAGGGCAACCCGACGAGCACCTCGACGGGGAACCCCCGGTTCTGATCTGCCTGGACGTCGATGCCTCCCTGCGGGCCGGGCCCGCGGCGGTGGGGATCCACCTCGGCGTTCGCCGCTCCCCGCTGCACACCCCGGCCGAGGTCGCCCGGGTGGCCGCCGTCGTCGCGGCGACCCCCGGGCTGCGGCTGCGCGGCCTGATGTTCTACGAGGCGCAGGTGGCCGGTCTGCCCGATACCCGGCCGGCGGTGCGGCTGGTCAAGCGGCTGTCGGTGGCCGATCTCGGCCGCCGCCGCCGGGCGGTGCTGGCCGCCGTCGCCGCAGTGGCCGGCCCCGGTATCGAACTGGTGAACTCCGGCGGCACGGGGTCCCTGGAGACGTCGTCGAGCGACCCCGTCGTCACCGAGGTCACCGCCGGTTCCGGGCTGTACGCGCCGGGGCTCTTCGACGGCTACCGGTTGTTCGCCGCGCGGCCGGCGGCCTTCTTCGGCCTGGACGTGGCCCGGGTGCCGGCCCGCGGCTGGGCGACCGCCTTCGGCGGCGGCTACATCGCGTCCGGGCCCGCGGCGACCTCCCGGCTGCCGCGGGTCGCCACCCCCGGGTGGCGGCTCACCTCGCGGGAAGGGGCCGGCGAGGTCCAGACGCCGCTGCGCCGGCGCGATCGCTCCGCAGCGGGGCTCGCCGTCGGCGACCGGGTGTGGTTCCGGCACGCGAAGGCTGGCGAGTTGATGGAGCGGTTCGATCAGGTCTACCTCATCCGGGGCGATCGGATCGTCGCCGACGTCCCCACCTACCGGGGCGAGGGCCACGCCTTCGGCTGACGGTCCGCGGGGGATGCACGGGTGCCCGGCCCCACCGTCCTGGCTGCACCGGACCGGTAACCTTGCGAGGTGACCCCCCTGCGCCTGTTCGACACCGCCACCCGCACCGTGCGGGACTTCGTGCCCCGGATCCGCGGCGAGGTCGGCATCTACCTGTGTGGCGCGACCGTCCAGAGCGAGCCGCACATCGGTCACCTGCGCACCGGCGTCGCCTTCGACATCCTGGTGCGCTGGCTGCGGTACAAGAGCCTGCGCGTGACCCTGATCCGCAACGTCACCGACATCGACGACAAGATCCTGGCGAAGTCCGCCGCGGCCGGCGAGCCGTGGTGGGCCTGGGCGGCCATCCATGAGCGGGCCTTCGCGGCGGCGTACGACGCCGTCGGCATCCTGCCGCCGACGTACGAGCCGCACGCCACCGCCCATGTCACCGACATGGTGGAACTCATGCAGCGGCTGGTCGACCGCGGCCACGCCTACGTGACCGGGCCGGGCGACGTGTGGTTCGACGTCGGCTCCTTCGCGGACTACGGCGCGCTGACGAATCAGCGCGACGGCGTCGCGCCGGGCGCCATCGGGGAGGGCGCGGCCGACGACGCCGGCGACGGCATCGCCAAGCGGGATCCGCGCGACTTCGCGCTCTGGAAGGCCGCCAAGCCGGGCGAGCCGGCGACGGCCGCCTGGCCGACGCCGTTCGGCCCGGGCCGGCCCGGCTGGCACCTGGAGTGCTCCGCGATGGCGCGCCGCTACCTCGGTGACGAGTTTGACCTGCATGGCGGCGGCCTGGACCTGCGCTTCCCGCACCACGAGAACGAGCAGGCCCAGTCCAGGGCCGCCGGTTATAGCTTCGCCCGGCACTGGATGCACTCGGCCTGGGTGACCCAGGGCGGGGAGAAGATGAGCAAGTCGCTCGGCAACAGCCTGCTGGTGCGGGAGGTGCTCGGGCACACCCGCCCCGTCGTGCTGCGGTACGCCCTCGGTTCGGTGCACTACGGCTCGATGCTCGAGTGGTCCGACTCCACCCCGGCCGAGGCTGCGGCGACGTGGGAGCGGCTCGCCGGTTTCGTCGCGCGCGCCGCCGATCGGCTCGGAGGCGACGCCGCAGACCCGGCCAAGGGCGACGTCGGGACCGGGGTTGGGACCGGGACCGGGGCGGGTGCGGCGGTGCCGGCGGCGTTTGCCGCCGCGATGGACGACGACCTGAACGTCGCCGCCGCCCTCGCCGTCGTGCACGAGCACGTCCGGGCCGGGAACACGGCGCTCGCGGAGCGCGGCCCCGCGGCCGACGCGGCGGTTCGCGCGGCGCTCGGCGCCGTGCGCGCCATGCTCGGGGTGCTGGGCCTGGACCCGGCCGACCCGCAGTGGGCCGAATCCGCCGACTCCCGCCACGCCGCGGCGCTCGACGCCCTGGTCAGCGCGGAACTCGACGCCCGCGCGGCGGCGCGGGCGGCGAAGGACTTCGCGACGGCCGACGCGATCCGGGGTCGACTGGCCGCGGCGGGCGTCGTCGTGGAGGATTCGCCCGACGGCGCCCGCTGGGCGCTCGCCGACTGAGTCCTCGCCGACTGAACTCTTGCCGACTGAACTCTTGCCGACTGAACCACCGCCGACGTCACCTCTATACCTCTATGAGAAGGCATTCGATCCATCATGGCCGGTAATTCCAAACGTCCGGGCGCCACGCGCAAGCCGGGCAGCAAGAAGGGTCCCAGCGTCGGCACCGGCGGGCACGGCCGCAAGGCGCTGGAGGGGCGCGGCCCGACGCCGAAGGCGGAGGACCGGGTATACCACGTTGCCCACAAGCGCAAGCAGCAGGCCGAGCGCCGGGCCGAGGCCGCCGGCGGGCGGCGGGGCGGCAAGCGCGGGCCGGGCGGGCGGGGCCGCGCCGACGGGGCCGAGGTGGTGGCGGGCCGCAACCCGGTGCTGGAGGCGATGCGGGCCGCCCTCCCGGTGGAGGCCCTGCTGATCGCCGCTCGGATCGACCCCGACGACCGGATCACCGAGGCCCTCGAGCTGGCCGCCGGGCGGCGGTGCGATGTCCTGGAGGTCTCGCGGACCGAGTTGGACGCCCTGGTCGGCGGAACCGCGCACCAGGGCATCGCGCTGCGGGTGCCCGCCTATGACTACCGGGACGTCGAGGACCTGCTCGACGCCGCGGAGCGCAGCGATCGGCCGCCGTTGATCGTCGCGCTCGACGGCGTGACGGACCCGCACAACCTCGGCGCGGTGCTCCGCAGCGCGGGGGCGTTCGGGGTGCATGGGCTGCTCATCCCCGAGCGCCGATCCGCCGGCGTGACCGCGACGGCGTGGAAGGTCTCCGCCGGCGCCGCCGCCCGGGTGCCCGTGGCGCGGGCGACCAACCTCGTCCGCGCGCTCGGCGACCTGCGCAAGGCCGGGTGCTTCGTGGCCGGGCTGGCCGCCGGCGGGTCGACGCCGATCGCGGAGCTGCCGTTCGCGGCGGACCCGCTGGTCTTGGTGGTCGGCTCCGAGGGCAAGGGGCTGTCCCGCCTGGTCCGGGAGGCTTGCGACGCGGTGGTCTCGATTCCGATCGCCGCGTCGACCGAGTCCCTGAACGCTGCGGTGGCCACGGGCATCGCGCTCTACGAGGTGGCCCGGCTGCGCACCGCGGACTGACCGACCCATGACCGAGGCCGGATGCCTGGGCGCCATCCACGGGGTTCTCTTTGGCATCCACTTGCGCGTAGCATGGATGCCATGAGCGCTGCGACCCGGCGACGTATTCACCTGACGGAAACCCCACGGCTGGCCGCCATCATCGAGCGGAACGCCGTGCCGGGCGAGCCGCGGGCGGCGACCGTCGCCCGCCTGGTCGAGCGGGCTGACGCCGCAGGCCCGGAGCCCGAGTTGATGGTCTTCCGTGGAACGCCCGGCCGGGCGGTCACGCTCGACGACGTGAATGACCTGCTCGCCGGTGCGGACGTCGAGAACTACCGGGACGTGACCGGTGCCTGACCCGATCTACCTTCCTGACGTCAACGTCTTGGTCGCCGCACATGTGGAGACCAGCCCGTTCCACACCCGGGCGCGCTCGTGGCTGCTCCAGGTCCGGCAGTTTGCCACCACACCCATGACCGAGACCGGGATGCTCCGGGTGCTGATGGCATCGGCGCCGATGCCGGCGGTGCCGGCCGCTGACGCCCGGCGGGCCCTGGAGCGGCTCCGCGGGCGAGCCGCGCACCAGTTCTGGCCGGACGGCGCCTCGCTTGCCGCACCGATGATCGACCTGCGTGGCCTCCTCGGGCCGAAGCAGATCAACGACTACCACCTCGTCAATCTCGCGGCACAACACGGCGCAGTGTTGGCGACGCTGGACGCGAGGATCGAGCGGTCCATGATGCCGAGCGACCGTCGGCACGTCTGCACCCTGACGTCGCCCTGACCCGCCGCCTGACCATCGGATTGGTGCTAGAGTCGACGTTATAGCGTCGACTTTGGCGAGGCGATCGGGACAGCAACGGGAGGGGCTATGGACGGGCCGGGGCGGAAGCGTCGTCCCCACGGCGAGGCAAAGAACGCGATGCGTGCCTACTTGGCCGGACGGGGTGGAGCGCCGGCCTCGATTCGGGAGATCAAAGAGGGCATCAGGGGCACGGTGGGCGATATTCCGGATTCCTCCTGCCGCAGCGCCCTGCAGGACGAGCGCTTTTTCGAGCGCGTGGCCCGCGGGGTGTTCCGGCTCCGTGCCTAGTTCGAAGGTGTCGGTTGCCCGTGAGAAGCTATCGAACGTGTGTTCGATAGCTGATCTCGGTGGCCTCGTTCGACTCTGCGTCGCACTCGGCGCGGGGACCGTCGGCTCGCTCAGCCGCGGCGAGCGCGACCTCGTGTCCGGGCAATTGGGTGCCCCGCCACTCGACACGACTCGCGCCCTCGCCCGCGAAATCCGGCAGGGCCGCGATCCCTTGGGCGACGCATACGTCCGGCTCCGTTCGCCGCAGGAGCGCCGTCCGCTCGGGCAGACCTACACTCCCGCCGAGATTGTCGAATCGATGGTTTCCTGGGCAAACGCTCAGGGCACGCCGACCCGAATCGTCGACCCGGGTGCCGGCTCGGGCCGGTACCTCCTCGCCGCTGCTCGGCGGTTCCCCGAGGCCGCCCTCGTCGGAGCTGACATCGACCCACTCTCAACGCTCATGTTGCGGGCGAACATCGCCGCGGCGGGACTGACCGCGCGCGCCACGGTCGTGCTCGGCGACTACCGAGCGCTCGAGTTGCCCGCGATCGATGGCAGGACGCTTTTCATCGGCAACCCGCCGTACGTCCGGCACCACCAAATAGCACCCCAATGGAAAACCTGGCTGGCTGCCACGGCCAGGCGGCGCGGGCTGAAGGCCAGCGGGCTGGCCGGCCTGCACGTCCACTTCTTCCTGGCGACCGCAGAACACGGCCGGCCAGGCGACTACGGCACGTTTATTACCAGCGCGGAGTGGCTGGACGTGAACTACGGCAGCCTTGTGCGCCAGTTGCTCCTCGACGGCCTCGGCGGCGAGTCGCTGCACGTGCTCGATCCGACTGCCGCCCCCTTTGCGGACGCCACGACGACGGGCGCGATCACATGCTTCAGGCTCGGCGAGAAGCCGGCGTCGATCAAGGTGCGCAAGGTCCAGGAGGTCAGTGCTCTGGGCCGGCTGGACGAAGGCCGCAGCGTGTCCCGTCGTCAACTGACGGAAGCGAATCGTTGGTCCGTGCTGACTCGCGTTACCCCGAAGCTGCCCGAGGGATTTGTCGAACTCGGCGAACTCTGCCGCGTGCACCGCGGAACTGTGACCGGGGCCAACAACGTGTGGGTCCATCGCGCCGGCGAGATCGACCTGCCCAGGAGCGTGCTTTTCGCCTCGGTGACCAGGGCGCACGAACTCTTCGGAGCGGGTGAGCGGCTCGCTGCCGCCGACGGTCTTCGGCGAGTCATCGACCTGCCGGTGGATCTCGATGTCTTCGATACGGCAGAGCGCAAGCAAATAGATCGATTCCTCCGCGCGGCGAAGCAGCGAAAGGTTCAAGAGGGGTACGTCGCCGCCAACCGGAGGGCCTGGTGGAGCGTTGGTCTGCGCGCGGCCGCGCCAGTGTTGGCCACCTACATGGCGCGCCGACCGCCGGCGTTCGTCCGCAACGACGTCGGAGCCCGGCATATCAACATCGCCCACGGCCTCTACCCGCGTCAGGAACTCGCCGCCGCAACTCTCGACAACCTCGCGGCTCATCTACGTTCGGCGGTCACTCTGGCGCAGGGACGTGTCTATGCGGGAGGGCTGACCAAGTTCGAGCCGAAGGAAATGGAGCGGCTTCCCATTCCGAGCCTCGAGTCCCTGCACAAAGGAGATTTCCGTGCCACAGTTGCCGCCCCCACGCTGGAGTGAGGAGGAACTGGCCGAGAGCGCTGCCGAGGCCGTTCGCCGCTTCCGTGAGATCCGCATGCGGGAGCCGCTGGGACAGTACCTCGAGCAATTCGACGAGTTCCGAAACACGATGGAGGAGCTTATCGAGCGGACCGTTGATCTGAGCGAACTGAGCAGCCAGGCGGCGGAACTCCTCGTCGACCGGCAAGTCCTGACAACGGTCAGATACCTGGCCGGTCCGCCGATCAGCGCCGACGATCTGAAGGTGATCGCAGAGGCGAGTCTGGCGCCGAAGAACCTCGAGTGGGACCAGGAGATGGCACGGCGTATCGTCGATACCGTCCTGCTCGGCCTGGATCGTGCCCGCTTCCCCTGGATGGGTGAAGACCGGGAGCCCACGGCCGCCGAACGCGAGATCGCCGTCGTGTCGACGGCCGCGATGATCGCGACGCAAAAGCTCCAGACTGCGCGCCGCCACGAGGCCAAGGACGAGCAGGAGTCGCTCGTCGCAGATGCGCTGGCGCAACGCGAGTTCGTCCGTGTCGCGACGCGTACGGTCGAGAATATTTCGCATTTCCCCGAACCGGGGGAATTCTGCGGGGAGAGCCAGTTCGGTGGTCGCAAGGCCGATCTCGTCGTTCGGCTCTGGGACGGCCGGGTGATGCCGATCGAGTGCAAGGTCTCCAACTCCTCCACCAACAGCGTCAAGCGGTTGAACAACGACGCGGCCGCCAAAGCGAAAACGTGGCTCGACGTCTTCGGGACGGCGACCGTTGTGCCGGCCGCCGTGTTGTCCGGGGTGTTCAAGGTGCATAACCTGGCGAGCGCCCAAGCGGGTGGCCTCACCCTGTTCTGGGCACACCAACTCGACGCCTTGACCGGGTTTGTCGAAGCTACCCGCCTATAGTCCGGTATCAGCCGCGGGGTGGTCGACTCCGAGCACGGCCCGCTCGTCCGGTCGGTGGCGCAGCACGCCGTGGATGTAGGACGCGACCGCCTCGGGCATGGGCACGTCGTACCCCGCGCGTTCGGAGATGTACCAGCGGTGGTCCAGCACCTCGTGGAACACCTGCGCCGGCTCCAACTTTCCGCGCAGGTCGCGGGGGATGGCGCGGACGGTCGGCTCGAACACCCGAGTGAGCCAGTCGTGCGCGACGAACTCCTCGTCGTCGGCCTGCCGGTCGGTCGCGGCGCGGAACGAATCCAGGTCGTTGAGCAGCCGCCGGGCCTGATTCTCCTGGACGTCCAGCCCGGTCAGGTGCATGAGCCGCCGGGAGTGGTGCCCGGCGTCGACCACCTTGGGCTGGATCCGCACCCGGGTGCCGTCGACGTCGGTCGACATCGCCAATTCGTCGATGTCGAACCCGAGTTCGTTCAGCCGGCGGATGCGGGCCGCCACCCGCCAGCGCTCGCCGCCGTCGAAATCCTCCGACCCCGTCAGGGCGTCCCAGAGCTTGCTGTACCGGGCCACCAGGGCGTCGCCGACGGCGACCTCGTCGACGTCGGTGTCGAGCAATTCGCCCGCGGCGAGGTCCATCAGCTCGCCGATGATATTTGTCCGCGCGGTGTCGAGATCCCACTCGCGTCGGCCGTCGGTGAGGCTCGGGCGCAGATCGCCGGTCTCGGCGTCGACCAGGTAGGCCGCGAACGCGGCCGCGTCGCGCCGGAACAACGTGTTGGACAGGGAGACGTCGCCCCAGTAGAAGCCGGCCAGGTGGAGCCGGACCAGGAGCACGGCCAACGCGTCGATCATTCTGGTCGCGGTGTCCGGCCGCAGGGCGCGGCTGAAGACGGCCCGGTACGGCAGCGAGAAAGGCAGATGCTCCGTGATTAGCGCCGCCTCGAGCGGCTCCCCGCGGCGGTCCGAGCGGCCCGCGATCACCCCGACCGGCACCACGCTCGGCACCGCGAGTCGGTGCAACTGCCGCAGCAGCTCGTACTCGCGGTAGGCGACCGTCTCGCCGATCTCCTTGATCGCGATCACCCGCCCGGACAGGCGGACGAACCGCACCACGTGCCGGGAGATGCCGCGCGGCAGCGCGGCCACCACGTGATCCGGCCACTCTTCCAGCGGCAGTTCCCACGGGAGGTCGAGCAGCGCCGCGTCGGGGGTGGCGGCCGTGATCCGGAGCGCGGGAACGGTCATTCGACCATTCTTCCAGGCGGCGTGGCCGGGACGGCGGCGCGGGACGGCGGCGCGGGACGGCGGCGCGGGACGGCGGCGCGGGACGGCGGCGCGGCGGGCCTCAGCGGGTGATACCGGTTGTCGGTTCCGCCGGTCGCCGGCATCGCGAGTCGTGAATGGCTGTGCCGAGTCAGTACCGTATGCGCCCAGTCAGTACCGTGTGCGGCGAGTCAGTACCGGAGGTCGGCCCAGCGTCCGTTTCACGGCACTTTCGGTACTGACTGGGCGCGCCAAGTACTGACTGGGCGCGCACGGTACTGACTGGGCGCGCACAGTACTGACTCGGCGC
>JAVBMU010000001.1:0-11989 GCA_031552185.1 Cellulomonadaceae bacterium
GCCCCGGGCGAGGAAGCGCGTTCGGCCCCGCGGCCCGCGGTCAAGCCCGCGGCCCCGCGCCCGGCTGCGGGGTCGACGACGGCGTCGTCGACCGCCCGGGCGGCGGCGCCGAAGCCTGCGGCGCCCAAGCCGGCCGCCCCACGGCCGGTCGCGCCGAAGCCGGCGCCACGGGGGAAGGGCGGCTGAGCGCCGGGAGCGGAACCTGACACGACGTCAGGGCAGCGGTCCATCGATCGCCGCCCGAACACGTCGGGCGCCTGCGGCGCCCGACCGAACGTAAGGAGAAACGGCAGCCATGCCGAAGAACAAGACGCACTCCGGGGCGAAGAAGCGCTTCCGGATCACCGGGACGGGCAAGATCATGCGCGAGCGGGCAGGCCGCAAGCACAAGTTCGAGCGCAAGCCGACCACGCTGACGCGCCGCCTGGCGGGAGATGTGGAGATCTCGACCGCCGACCGCAAGACCGTCAAGAAGCTGCTCGGCAAGTGACCTCGCCGCCGGTCGCCCTCGCGACCGGACCGAGGCATGCCTGAGCCCGAACTGCAAGGAGCATCACGTGGCACGCGTGAAGCGGGCGGTCAACGCCCAGAAGAAGCGTCGGACAACCCTCGAGCGGGCCAGCGGCTACCGCGGCCAGCGCTCGCGCCTGTACCGGAAGGCGAAGGAGCAGGTCACTCACTCCCTTGTGTACGCCTACCGCGACCGCAAGGCGCGCAAGGGTGACTTCCGCAAGCTGTGGATCCAGCGGATCAATGCTGCGTCCCGCGCCCAGGGCCTGACCTACAACCGCCTGATCCAGGGCCTGAAGGCCGCCGGCATCGAGGTCGATCGACGCATGCTCGCCGAACTCGCCGTGAACGACGCCGCCGCGTTCAACGCACTGGTCCAGTTGGCGAAGGACGCCCTGCCCGAGGACGTCAACGCGCCGAAGGCCGCGGCCTGAGCCGCGAGCAGGCCACGGACGCCGCCCCGGCACGCGTCGCCTCCGTCCCGGAGGCCGAACCGCCCGCCCCACTGCTGACCAATCCGCGCAGCGATCGGGTGCGGGCGGTTCGGGCGTTGGCGGGGCGCCCGGCGCGCGAGCGTCACGGGCGGTTTCTCGTCGAGGGGCCGCAGGCGGTGCGGGAGTTGGTGCGATTCCGGCCCGACCTCGTCTGCGACCTGTATGCGTCAACCCCGGCGGCCGAACGGCACCCGGAGATCGTCCGCGCCGCGGCCGAGGCCGGGCTGCAAGCCCGGCTCGGGACGGCCGGGGTGCTCGCGGTCATGAGCGCGGACTCGCAGGGTGTGCTCGCGGTCGCCCGGTTCGCGGCGGGTGCCTGGGCCAGGGAACTCTCCGGCCGGCCCGCCCTGGTGGCGGTCGCGCTGAACGTCCGCGACCCGGGCAACGCGGGCACGATCATTCGGGTCGCCGACGCCGCCGGCGCCGACGCCGTGATCCTGGCCGGGGACAGCGTCGACGTGCACAACCCGAAGGTCGTGCGGGCGACCGTCGGATCCCTGTTCCACCTGCCCGTCCTGACCGGTGCCGAGCCGACGTCCGCCGTCGCCGCGCTGCGCGCTGCCGGCCTCGCCGTTGTCGCGGCGGACGGCGCCGGGCCGTTCGACCTCGACGAGCTGCTGGACCGGGCGGACGGCTTCAGGCCCGCGGACGCCCGAGGATCGCAGGTGCCGGCCGCCCCCGGTTCGCAGTTTCCGGCCGGGTCTGCCGGCCCCGACCTGGCCGGTCCGACGGCGTGGTTGTTCGGGAACGAGGCGTGGGGCCTGCGGCCCGAGGACCTCGCCCTGGCCGACGCCGTCGTGCGGGTGCCGATCCACGGCAAGGCCGAGTCGCTCAACCTGGCGGCCGCTGCGGCGGTGTGCCTGTACGCGTCGAGCCGCGCGCAGCGGACGAAAGCGCGCCGCGAGGGATACGGCGCCGGCCCGGCCGCGCGCGGAGCGAGGGCGGGCGAGGCCGAGAGAGAGCCGACGAGGCCGAGGTAGATCCGCGGTGTTGCCGGACCGGCGTGTCGGGCGCGTTACGGCGCTGCCTCGTGCGGCGCGGTTCTACCTCGCGCGGTGTGGCGGTGGTCGCGAGGTGGGGCGCCCGAGAGCGCCCCACCCCGGGCATCATGACTGGACATCGACGCAGTCAGGTGTCGTTCGATCGGCGGCATCGCACAGCGTCAGCGTTGCGTTGATCGTCAGGGCACCGGCGCGACCGTCGGCGTCCCGATAGGTCACGACGAGTCCCTGCACCGTGCCGGTTGTCTCGCGGGTTCGGACGAACTCGACGCCGAAATCGTCGTGTGGTTGGCTCGTCATCGGGTCCGAGCCTTTGGGCGAACAGGCCGAGCGAACCGTATGGTTCTCGGGATCGAATCCGGCGGCTTCGAGGTCCACCCCCGTCCCGAGCGCGCTCCACCCCGGTGTCCGTGGATGGAGCGCGAATCGTGAGACGCGAAGCCCATCGGTGATCTTGGGTTCGACCGATACCAGTTCCACCGGCGCCGGTCCGCGGACGCACAGATTCATTCCGACGAGTGTGAAGGGTGCCCCCCGCGCGATGTTCGGCATCGTCACGCCGAAGCTGCCTTCCGGATCGTCGGAGAACACCAATGCGTGCGAGGCTCCACCGCCGCACCCGGTCAGCGCCGCGACCGGCAGGCAGAGCAGCACCACGGAACGCCACCCCATCCCGTTTCGGCTCATCATCCGGGCAGCGCTCCAGCCCACCGCGCGGCGCTCCAGCCGTTGTCCGAACCGCACAGTCGGATCTTCTTTCCCTTCGGCTCCCACGTCATCGAGGTGTGCGTGGTCCAGCCGGCCTGGGCATCGACCTTGATGACATCGAGGTCGACCCCACCCGTGACGGTCAGATTCTTCTGGGTGGATTTCACGTACCGACCCGACGAATATGGCGTACACTCCTTGAACTTGGTGGTGGGCGCCACCTCGACCGCGGAGACAATAAGCACGGAAATGGCATCCGGCCGGTACGTATGTTTAGTTCCACCGGCGCAAGACGTTTGGACGTACTTACCGTAGTTCGTCTGGTTCTTGACGTTGCGTGCCGTGGCGTAGGCGTGCGATGCGCTGGCTCCCGTCGTGAGTGTGCTGGAACCGCTCACCGACCAACTGCCTGCCTTCCCGTTGGCCGATGCGGCAACACCCAACGTGTGCGCACTGTACATGTCCTGCTGAATGGTAACCGGTGCCGCGGATACTCCCTGGACCTTGGTAAAGGTTTCGCGGACCGACTTGGTCTCCGTCTTGTACGTCTTGCACGGAGCGTAGGCGGCAGGACCGGGGTTGTAGCCCGCCTTGCCGATGGCTTGGGCGGCAAGTCCGGCCTGGCCGGTCCGGGCCGACGCCACGAGGTCGTCCACCCACGGGCGCCGCTGCGAGATGTTGTTGCGGCCGGGTTGTCCGGAGGTCATCGCCCACGTGGTGGCGTCTGCGCGGATGCTTCGGCTCAATGGGTCCGAAACAAAGCCGGTCGTGAGATCGAAGTCAATCCTCGGCGGGCCCTCGGATGCCGACGCAAGTGTACTCGCCCAGCTGCTCACGCCGGCCTTGGACGGCGCATTGCGAACGGATTGGCTCTGGGTAATCACCGCGTTCTTGTCCGCGGCGGTGAGATCAAGGTCGATCCTGCCGTCCGAGATGTAATCGGCACCGATACCGGTGGCAGGAATCCGGATCTTGTAGGAGCCGGTGGCATCGGTCCTCGCTGCCGCGACGGGAAGCAGCTTGACTTCCCCACCGATTGGGATCCTTGCGCGGACGTCGGCCTTCGGCCAAAGGGTTGCCACGACGTCCGCACCTGCGATTGGCTGTCCGTCGGACCGCACAATTCCGGTCACAGCGACGGCGGAGGATTCAATGTCGGAAGCGGTTGCGCGTGCGAGTGGGCCGGCGACGGAAGTCGTGACCTGAGCGGAAGCGGCGAGGGCTAGTCCCGCACTGAGGGCTATGAGTCGCCTACGATGTGTGCGCATTAAGTCTCCCTTGACGTGTACTGGACGAATGGGCAGGTTACATCCGTTTCGGGGGGGTCAATCACACATGCGTGAAGGCCCGCTTTCGCACCCACAGGCCCCCCTCGTTCGGTCGGGCCCGCGGCGGTGTGGGAGCCTGGCGGCATGCGTCTTTTTGCCGCTCTGTACCCGGAGGTCGCGGCCCTGGACGGCCTGGAGACCGCCCTCGCGAGCCTCACCTCGGCCGGGCCACCGGGCCGCGCCGAGCCGGGAAACGGCCGCCCGCTGCTGCGCTGGACCCCGCGGGAGCAGTGGCACGTGACCCTGGCGTTCTATGGCGACGTGCCGGCGGGCGCGGAGCCGGACCTGGCCGGCGCCCTGGGCGAGGTGGCGGCCGACGCGCCGGCCATGCGGCTCGAACTGCGCGGCGCCGGCGTCTTCGATCACCGGGTGCTGTGGGTCGGCGTCGGCGGCCAGACCGAGGCTCTCCGCGACCTGAGCGCCGCGGCCGCGGCCGCGGCCGAACATGTGGGGCTTCGCCTCGATCGCACCCCCCGGCAGCGTGCCCACGTCACCGTGGCGCGGGTCCGTGCCAACGGCAGGCCCGCCGGCCGCCGGAACCGGCGCAACGACGACGGCGCCGCCGCGCTGCGGGCGGCGCTGGAGGCGCCGGCCGCCGCGCTCGCCGTGTACGCGGGCCGCCCGTGGTGGGCCGACGAACTGTGCCTGGTGGAGTCCGACCGCTCGGACCCCTCCGGCCGGCCTCGGCACGATGTCGTCCGGAGGTTTGCGCTGGCCGGAGCGGCCCGACCGGCGACCGGGCTCGGTGCCGACCGCTGATTGCCTAGACTGTCCGAGTCATGCGCCGTCGTGCGCGCGCTCGCCGGGACCGGCGACGCGCCGCGCCCCTGCCGGGCGATGACCGCGCCGAGTCACAGGAAGGCCCGTATGTCCACCCCTGACGTCACGTCCGCCGTCGCAGGCGCGACGAGCACTGTCCCGTCCCCCCTTGACGCGCCCGCGCTGGAGACCGCGCTGGCGGCCGCGCTCGGCGCGGTCGCGGCCGCCGCCGATCTGGACCAGCTCAAGGCGGTGCGGGTGGAGCACGCGGGCGACCGCAGCGCCCTCGCCCTGGCGAACCGAGCGATCGCCGGGCTCGCCCCGGCGGACAAGGCTACGGCGGGCAAGCTGGTCGGACCGATGCGGGGCCGGCTGAACCAGGCGATCGCGGCCCGGACCAAGGAGTTGGAGGCCGAGCGCGACGAGCGCGTCCTGGTTACCGAGGCGGTGGACGTCACGCTGCCGGTGGATCGGCGGCCCGCGGGCGCCCGGCACCCGTTGGAGACGTTGCAGGAGCGGGTGGCGGACTTCTTCATCGCGATGGGCTGGGAGATCGCCGAGGGACCCGAGCTCGAGGCGGAGTGGTTCAACTTCGACGCGCTCAACTTCGGTCCGGACCACCCCGCGCGGCAAATGCAGGACACCTTCTTCGTCGAGGGCCCGGCGGTCGCCGACCCGACGGACCACACTGCGGGCGCGCGGGCGCCGTCGAACCTCGTGCTGCGCACCCACACATCCCCAGTGCAGGCTCGGGCGCTGCTGGCGCGCGACCTTCCGGTCTACATCGCGTGTCCGGGCAAGGTCTTCCGCACGGACGAGTTGGACGCCACGCACACCCCGGTCTTCCACCAGGTGGAGGGGCTCGCCGTGGACAAGGGCCTGACCATGGCGCATCTGAGGGGAACGCTGGACCACTTCGCCCGGGCCATGTTCGGCCCCGAGGCGCGGACCCGGCTGCGGCCGAGCTTCTTCCCGTTCACCGAGCCGTCCGCCGAGATGGACCTGTGGTTCCCGCAAAAGAAGGGCGGCCCCGGCTGGATCGAGTGGGGTGGCTGCGGCATGGTCAACCCGAACGTGCTGCGCTCCGTGGGGATCGACCCGGAGGTCTACCAGGGGTTCGCCTTCGGCATGGGCATCGAGCGGACACTGATGCTGCGGCACGAGGTCGTGGACATGCATGACATGGTCGAGGGCGACGTGCGCTTCACGGCCCAGTTCGGGATGGAGATCTGATGCCCAACGTCGTCATCGACTGGCTCGGCGAGCACGTCGCGCTGCCCGCGGACCTCACCGCGGAGCAGTTGGCCGCGGACCTGGTCCGCGTCGGCCTGGAGGAGGAGGCGATCCACCCCGCCACCGTGACCGGCCCGCTCGTCGTCGGGCGGGTGCTGGACGTCACGGGCGAGCCGCAGAAGAACGGCAAGACGATCAACTGGTGCCACGTCGACGTCGGGCCGCACAACGCCCCGGGCGACGACGGCCGGCCGGCCGAGCCGCGCGGCATCATCTGCGGGGCGCACAATTTCGCGGCGGGTGACCTGGTCGCCGTCGCGCTGCCGGGCGCCGTCCTGCCCGGGCCGTTCCCCATCACGAGCCGCAAGACCTACGGCCACGTCTCGGACGGCATGATCTGCTCGGTGCGCGAGCTGGGTCTGGGCGAGGACCACAGCGGCATCATGGTGCTGACGGAGCACGGCTACGACGAGGCGGCCGGTTTCGACCTGACGCCCGGCGCCGACCTGATCGGTCCGCTCGGGCTCGGCGACGAGGTGCTGGAGATCAACATCACCCCGGACCGCGGGTACTGCTTCTCCTACCGCGGGGTGGCGCGCGAGTACGCGCACTCCGGCGGCATCGCGACGACGGCGACGCGGTTCACCGATCCCGGCCTCGGCGAGGCCGACCTGCCCGGGGCGACGCCGGACGGCTTCGCCGTCGAGGTGGCCGACTCCGCGCCGATCCACGGCGTCGTCGGCTGCGACCGGTTCGTCACCCGGATCGTGCGCGGGATCGACCCGGCGGCGCCGGCGCCGGAGTGGATGCGCCGCCGGCTCAAGCTCGCCGGGATGCGGCCGATCTCCTTGGCCGTGGACGTCACCAACTACGTGATGCTCGACCTGGGGCAGCCGTTGCACGCCTACGACCTGGACCGGGTCGCGGCGCCGATCGTGGTCCGGCGGGCCGCGCCGGGCGAGCGGCTGGTCACCCTGGACAACGTCGACCGGACGCTGGACCCGCAGGACCTCCTGATCACCGACTCGCCCGCCGGCGCGCGAGGCGCGCGCATCCTCGGCCTGGCCGGGGTGATGGGCGGGGCCTCCTCGGAGATCAGCGAGACGACCCGGGACGTGCTGATCGAGGCCGCGCACTTCGACCCGGTCACGGTGGCCCGGACCGCGCGTCGGCACAAGCTGCCGTCCGAGGCGGCGAAGCGCTTCGAGCGCGGCGTGGATCCGCGGTTGCCGCTGGTGGCCGCGACGCGGGTCGCCGACCTGCTGTGCGAGTACGGCGGCGGCGTTCTGGACGAGGCGATCAGCGACCTGGACCGGGTGCCGGAGCCGGCGGGGATCGCGTTCCGGCCGGGTGCGGCCGAGCGACTGATCGGGGTGGCCTACTCGGCCGAGCAGGTGCGCGACGTGCTCACGGCGATCGGCTGCGTCGTCGACGGAACCGACGACGCGGGTGCGGGCACCGCCACGGCCGCCGACGCCCTCTGGCAGGTCACCCCGCCGTCCTGGCGGCCGGACCTGACCGGCCCGGCCGATCTGGTCGAGGAGATCGCCCGGCTGGTCGGCTACGACCAGATCCCGTCCGAGCTGCCGCCCGCCCCGGCGGGGCGCGGGCTGACCCGGGGGCAGCGGGTGCGCCGGTCGGTGGCGCGGGCGCTCGCCGAGGCGGGCTTCGTCGAGGTGCTGAGCTACCCGTTCGCCGGCGCGGCCGAGCACGACGCGCTGCGGCTGCCCGCCGACGACGCGCGCCGCCGGGCGGTACGCCTGGTCAACCCCCTCGCGGACGACCGGCCCGAACTGCGCACCAGCGTGCTGGCGACTCTGCTGGAAACCGCCCGGCGGAACGTCGGGCGCGGGCTCGGCGACGTCGCGGTCTTCGAACTCGGGCTCGTGACCCTCCCCGCCGCGGGCGCGCCGGCCGCGCCGGCGCTTCCGGGCGGTGCGCTGCCGGACCCGGCCGAGCTGGCCGCGGTGTTCGACGCCGTGCCCGCCCAGCCGCGGCACGTCGCCGGGGTCCTGGCGGGGCGGCGGGTCCCGCCGGGCTGGTGGGGGCCGGGCCGGGACGCCGACTGGACCGACGCGCTCGCCGCAGCCCGGGCGGTCGCCGACCGGGTCGGCGTCGACCTGCGGGCGGTGCCCGACGCCGACCGGGCGCCCTGGCATCCCGGCCGTTGCGCCCGGCTGGAACTCGCCGACGGGACGCCGGCCGGGTGGGCCGGCGAGCTGCATCCGAAGGTGGTGGAGAATCTCGGCCTGCCGGCGCGGGCCTGCGCCTTCGAGGTGGACCTCGACGCGATGCTCGCGGCGAGCAGCGCCGACCCCGTCCAGGCGCGGCCGATCTCCGCGTTCCCGCCGGTGAAGGAGGACCTTGCGCTGGTCGTGGCCGCGGAGGTGCCGGTGGCGGCGGTGCGCGACGCCGTCGCGGCCGGCTGCGGCGACCTGCTGGAGGACGTGCGGCTCTTCGACGTCTTCACCGGGCCGCAGGTCGGGGAGGGGCGCAAGTCGCTGGCCTTCTCGTTGCGACTGCGCGCCGCCGACCGGACGCTGACCGCCGCGGACGCCGCCCGCGTCCGGGCGGCCGCGGTGGCCGCGGCGTACGAGCGGACCGGCGCGGAACTGCGGGCCTGACCCTTGGGGCCCGGGCCGGCCGGTGGCCCCGCCTGCAGCGCAGGTGAGGCCGGACCGGCCCTATCCTGAGCCCGTGACCGAGACCACCGCCGCGTCGTCCGCCGCTGTGCCCACCGCTGGGCCAGCAGTCCCGCCCGCCCGATCCGCGCTGGTGACCGGGGCGTCGCGGGGGATCGGGCGAGCCGTCGCCGTCGGGCTGGCCGAGGCCGGACTCGACGTCGCGCTGCTCGCCCGGGATCGGGCGGCGTTGGCCGACGCCGCGGGCGAGGTCCGCGCCGCGGGTCGGCGCGCCGTGGTGCTCGCCGCGGACGTGACCGACGGTGCCGCGGTGGCCGCCGCCGTCGCCGCGGCCGAGGCCGACCTGGGTGGCATCGACCTGCTCGTGAACAACGCCGGGGCGATCGACGCCGAGGTGCCGCTGTGGGAGGCGGACCCGGACGAGTGGTGGTCCGTCGTCGAGGTTGACCTGCGCGGGCCGTTCCTGCTCGGCCGGGCGGTGATTCCGGGGATGCTCGCGCGGGGCGGCGGGCGGGTGGTGGACCTCGCCTCCGGGGCGAGCTCGAACGACATGAACGGCGCGAGCGCGTACAACGCCGCGAAGACTGCCTTGGCCCGGATCGGGGCGAACCTGCACGTCAGCGGTTACGCGAAGGGTCTGCGGACCTTCGAGGTCGCGCCCGGCGTCGTGCAGACCGAGATGACTGCCGGCATGACGATGCACCAGGGCCGCACCGAGTGGACGCCGGTCGAACTGACCGTCGCCATGATCGCCGCCATCGCGACGGGCGACCTCGACGCGTTCTCCGGCTGCTTCCTGCGGGTCACCCACGACGATCCCGGCGCCCTGCGAGCCGCGGCCGCGACGGGTGCGCCCGGCCCGGGCGGCAGACGGCTGCGGGTGACCCGGTGGGGCGACACCGACCCGATGCCGTAGCTTGCGGCCGTGTCATCCGTCGGCGACTTCCTGCTGCGCCGCCTGGACGCGCGCACGCTGCGCGGCACCGAGCCCGGCCCCTACCGGCTCCGGACCGACCGGGACCTGCGAGTGCCGATGGACGACGGCGTCGAACTGCTCGCGGATCTCATTCGACCGGTCCGGCCGCCCGGCCGGACCGATCTGCCGGACCCGGCGGACCTGCCGACCATCGTCATCCGCGGCCCCTATGGGCGGCGCGGCGTCACCGCCCCGGACGGCCGGATCCTGGCGTACCACGGCTTCACCACCGTTTTCGTCAGCTGCCGGGGGACTCACGGCTCGGGTGGCGAATTCCGGCCTCAGCTCGACGAGGAGCACGACGGTCTGGCGACCCATCGTTGGGTCCGCCGGCAGCCGTGGTTCACCGGGCGCCTGGCCACGGTGGGCGGCAGCTACCTCGGGTTCACCCAGTGGGCGGCCCAGGCGGCGCTTGAGCGGGCCGATCCGGCCGCCGCGCCCGAGGCCTGCGTGCTGTTCATCACCATGCCGGATTTCGGCACGTCGATCTGGGACACGGGCGCGTTCGCGCTGCGCAGTTCACTGCACTGGGCCCGGCTGATGGAATTGCAGAAGGACGGCGGACCCGGCGCGCTACGCCTGCTGCTGCCCAGCCCGCGGCTGAACCGGGCCTTCGGCGTCGTACCGGTGACCGACGCCGACGCCGCCGCGATCGGCCGGCACGTGCCGTGGTTCCAGGACTGGTTGCGCCACGACCAGCTGACGGACGAGTACTGGGCTGGGCAGTCGCACACCGCCGACGTGCCCGACGTGACCGCCGCGGTCTTCATGGGCACCGGCTGGTACGACATTTTCTTGCCCTGGCAATTGCGCTCCTATGCCCAACTCGTGGCGGCCGGCCGGCCGCCACAGTTGACGGTCGGCCCAGCCGGGCACGCCGTCACGGGCAGGCTCTGGGCCGAGGCGATCGAGTTCCTGAAGGACCGCTTCGAGGTTGCGCCGACCAAGCGCGCCGCCCCGGTCCGGGTCTTCCGGACCGGCGCGAACACTTGGCATGACGCGCCGTCCTGGCCGCCGCCCGGCACGGTGGATCGCACGTGGTTCCTGCACGACGGCGGCGGGCTGGCGGTGCAAGCCCCCGCCGGGGGACGCACGCGGTTCAGGTACGACCCGGCCGACCCCACGCCGGCGAACGGCGGCACCGCGCTCGGCCTGCCCCCAGGGCCGATGGACAATCGGGACCAGGAACGGCGGGCCGACATCGCCGTCTTTCGTTCGGCGCCGCTGCCGGCCCGGGTCGACGTCGCCGGCGAGCCAGTGGCGCACGTCCGTTTTCGGTCCTCCGCGCCGAGCTTCGACGTCTTTGTCCGGCTCACCGACGTTCATCCCGACGGGCCGGCCATGACGGTCGGCGACGGGATGCGGCGCGTCCGGCCCGCGGACGCCGCAGCTACGGACGTCGAGGGGTTCACCGTCGTCCGCGTCCCGCTGTGGCCGACCTGCCACAGCTTCGCCCCCGGGCACCGGATCGGCCTGCAAGTCAGCTCCGGGGCACACCCGATCTACGCGCGGAACCCCGGCTCGGGTGCTGTGGTTTTCGGCCCGGCCGAGATGGTCGTGGCGCAGCAGGAGATCTCCCATGAGGGACCGACGGCGTCCCGGATCGACCTGCCGGTCACCGAATGGTGAGCCGGCTCGGCTGACGCTTCGGCGGCCGGCCGCCCGCACGATGCGTCGTGCGGCGCGTCTGCCCTTCGGGTCCGCGGTCTGCCGCCGGCGGGTGGCCCGACCGTCGGGCCAGGTTCGGCCCGGCGTTCGGCCGCCTGCGGCTGCGGCAATCCTGGGCGGGCGGTGAAACGGGGGCCTCCATCGCGCCGAGTCAGTACCTGGCGCGCCGAGTCAGTACCTGGCGGCTGTTCGGTGCTCGTTTCTCGGCGTGTCGGTACTACCTGGGCGGCCCCGGTACTGACTGGCCGCGCGACGTACTACTGGCCGCGCCAAGTACTGACTGGCCGCGCCAAGTACTGACTGGCCGCGCGACGTACTGACTGGCCGCGCCAAGTACTGACTCGCGACGGGTCTGCCTCGGCGCACACGGTTCTGCCTCGCCGGGACGACCGCGCGGGACGACCGCGCGGGACGGCGGCGCGGGACGGCGGCGCGGCGGGCCTCAGCGGGTGATACCGGTTGTCGGTTCCGCCGGTCGCCGGCATCGCGAGTCGTGAATGGCTGTGCCGAGTCAGTACCGTGTGCGGCGAGTCAGTACCGTGTGCGGCGAGTCAGTACCGGAGGTCGGCCCAGCGTCCGTTTCACGGCACTTTCGGTACTGACTGGGCGCGCCAAGTACTGACTGGGCGCGCACGGTACTGACTGGGCGCGCACAGTACTGACTCGGCGC
>JAVBMU010000047.1:0-3396 GCA_031552185.1 Cellulomonadaceae bacterium
GCGCCCCTGCGCCCGCACCCCACCCCCATGCAAGCGCTGCCCGCGTCGGCACCGATTCCCATCCCGGGCGCGGGCGTCGCGGCAGCCGCTGGAGCCGGCGTCGCAAGCGGCATCGCCGCGGCCCCCGCCGCCGCGGGGGCCGGCGCCGCGGGGGCCGGCGCCGGAACCGCCACCGGTCGCGTCGCCGGACACGTCGCCACATCCGGCGCAGGCACCGGTCGCGTCGCCGGACACGTCGCCACATCCGCGGCCGGCGCCGCGGCAGCCCCATCCGACCTGCCGGGCTGGGACGCGACCGGCGCCCAGTCGAGCCGTCGACCCTCGGCCCTGCCCCCCAGCTTCCCGCCGCCGGTCCGGCGCCCGTACCCCCCCGAACTCCTCGCCGCCCCGCCCGACGTCGCCGCCGATCCATGGGTGACCGCGACGATTCCGGCGATCGCCGCGATGCCGGTGACTCAGGTGGCCGCCACCCTCGCGCCGCCGATCGCCGTCCCGGTCCGGGTGCCGACCGGGGTCCAGCCGGGTGGCCCGTCCGCCCCGCCCTATCCCGCCGACGCGGACGTCGCCGACCTGGAGGCCCAAGGCCCGCCCACCGGCGCCACCGCCCGCGCGGACAATCTGAGCCGGTCCTCGGCCCTGATGGCCTCCGGGACCGCCGTCTCCCGGGCGCTCGGATTGGTCCGCAATATCCTCATGGTCGCGGCGATCGGGACCACGGGCCTGGCCGCGGACGCCTTCGACGTCGCGAACAAGATTCCCAACTTCATGTTCGCCATCCTCGCTGGCGGCGTGCTGAACGCGGTCCTCGTTCCCCAGATCGTCCGGGCCTATTCGTCCCGCAATCCGCAGGAACGCATCGACAAACTGCTGACCCTGTCCGCGACCCTCCTGCTCGGGATCACGGCGATCCTGACGGCCGGCGCCGCCGTCGTCGTCGGGTTCTACGCGGGCGCGAACTGGACTTCGCCCCAAATGGCGCTGGCCGTCGCCTTTGCCTTCTGGTGTATCCCGCAGCTCTTCTTCTACGGGCTGTACACGCTGCTCGGGCAGGTGCTCAACGCGCGGGGGCAGTTCGGGCCGTTCATGTGGTCGCCCGCGCTGAACAACGTCGTCTCGATCGTCGGGTTCGCCGCGTTCATCGCCATCTACGGCGGGGCCGCCACGGGTCACGCGGACGACCTGCCGACCTGGGACGCAGCCAAAATCGCGCTTCTCGGCGGGACGGCGACGCTCGGCGTCGCGGCGCAGGCGGTGATTCTGCTGATCCCGCTGTGGCGCTCCGGGTTCCGGTGGCACGCGCGGTTCGGTGTGCACGGGATCGGGCTCCGGTCGGCGGGACGAGTAGCCGGATGGACCTTCGCCGCCGTGATCCTCGAACAAATCGGCCTGGTCTTCACCACCCGGTTCTCCAGCGCCGCGCCGGGCGCGGCCCTGGCCGAACTATTCGGGCGCTACGAGGGGCCGGGCAACGAGGGCACCCGGTCGCTCGTCTCGGGGCTCGTCATCGGCGCGCCGGACTCGTTCGCCGTCGCCGGCAATGCCGCCTACACCCAGGCGCTGATGATCTACCTGCTGCCGCACTCGCTGGTCACGGTATCGATTGCGACCGCCCTCTTCACCGGAATGAGCGCCGCAGCCCGGGACGGCGACGTCGCGCGGGTCCGGGCGGACCTGTCCCGCGGGGTGCGCACCGTCGGCGTCTTCACCGTCTTCGCGACGGCGGTCCTGGTGGTCCTCGCCCAGCCCATCACCAAGCTGCTGGTCCCGTCGGTCACGCCCGCCTCGGGCGCGGCGGTCGGTCACGTTCTGATGGCGATGGCGTTCGGCCTGGTGCCGCTCGGTGCCATGGTGCTGATGAAATGGGTGTACTACGCATACGAGGACGGCCGCACGGTCTTCTGGATCCAGGTTCCGGGCACGTTGGTGCTGGTTGGGGTCGCGTGGTTGGGCACTCGCACGCTCGACCCGCGCTGGTGGGTGGTTGGCGTCGCCGCGGCGATGAGCCTGTCGAATCTGGTCGCGGTGCTTGGTCGGACCGCCGGTCTGCGCAGCAAACTGAACGGGCTGGACGGGTACCGGATCGTCCGGATGCACGTGAAGGTGCTCGTAGCCACATTGGTCGCCGCCGCGGTCGGGTGGGTGTTGTTGCGCTTGCTCGGCTCCGGTTACGGCCTGAGCCTGAGCCGCGCCGCGTTCATCACCGTCGTCGTGGGCGGCGCGATGACGGCGACCTACCTCGCCGGCCTGCGGGCGATGCGGGTCCGCGAACTGGACGACTTCCTGGCCCCGATCATGCGCCGGGTCCGCCGGCGTTCGGCCGGGGGGCGATGACGGTCCACAGGTTGGATTCCGGCGCCTGCCACATCCGGCGCAAGTCTCGCGTCATGCCGGCACGCTCCGGCGCGTCCATACAGATAAGACCCCACCGCAAGCGGTCGGCCCTTCGCGCCCCGGAGGATCGCCGATCCGCGCGTACCATGTGGGATTGGAGTCCAGGACACAGGAAGGAGACCAGGTGAACAGCGCCGCCGCCGGCAGCGTCTTGGTCGCCCGGTACCACCTGGTCGCGCCCGAATCCGGTGATCTGGCCGACATCGGCGCCTGGTCGGCCCGTGATGAGGTCCTCGACCGGCAGGTGCGGATCGCGATTCTCGGGGGCGCCCATACCCTCGACGCCCTCGACTCCGCGCGGCGCGCCGCGCTCGTCTCCGACCGGCGCCTGGCCCGGGTCCTGGATGTCGGTACCGACGGCGACCTCGCCTTCGTGGTCACCGAACCGTTCACCGGGACGACCCTGACCGACGTCGTCGCCGCCGGCGCGCTCAACCCGGCCGACGCCCGGGTGATCGTCGGCGAGGCCGCGCAAGCGCTCGACGTCGCGCGCCGGCGCGGCGTCCACCACCTCGCCCTGCGACCCGAGGCGATTCGGATCGACAGCGGCCACGTGATCGTGACCGGCCTCGGCGTCGACGCCTGCATCCTCGGTCAGGACCAGCCCGAGGGGACCCGGGCCTCGGCGCAGGACGCCGAGGCGCTGGTCGCGCTGCTCTACTACGCCCTGACCGCACGCTGGCCCGGCTCGCCGATCGGAGCGGGCGCATTGAATCCGAACTACGCCCACCCGCTGCCCGCCGCGCAGGACGCCGCCGGCGTCCTGCCCCTGGACGCGGTGCGCCGGGACGTGCCGGCGGATCTGGTCGCGCTGTGCGCGGACACCTACTCCGCCCACGGGGAGCCTGACGCCGCCCCGCGCACCCCCGCCGACGTCTCGGCGCGGCTCGAACCGTGGAGTTCGACCGGCGTGCACCTGCCGGTCCCGGCCCGGCCCGGGGCGGCCGGCGAGCCGCCCCGGCCGGCGGGTCCGGTCGGGGCGGCGGTCGCCGCCGCGCCGGCGGG